>DATCTE010000385.1:0-5354 GCA_036568085.1 Thiobacillus sp. | reverse complement strand
CTGCCTGCCCAACCCGCACTATGTCGCCGAGCTGCGTCCGCTCACCGGGCGCGACCAGCCGGTCAAGGACTTTCTCGAAGACAGCCCCAACGCCATGGCGCTGCTGGCCGACATCCGCGGCTTCGTCGAGAACTGGCTGCCGTGTTTCATCCGCGACCACCGCGCCTACCTGACGGTCGCCATCGGCTGCACTGGCGGCCAGCACCGCAGCGTGTATTTCGCGGAAACACTGGCGGCCGCCTTCCGCGAACGCGAACAGGTGCTGGTGCGGCACCGCGAACTCAGGTGATGTCCCTGCTGCGTGCGGGCGATGCGGCAGTCCTGTTCGCAGGAGCGGCGCTCGTCGTCGCACTGACCCTGTATGCCTGGGGCGGCAGTCGGGGCGACACCGCCGTCATCCGCGCCGCCGGCCGGGTGGTTGAAACGACCTCGCTCGCCCGCGCCCGGCTGTTTTCCGTCAACGGCCCGCTCGGCACCACGCAAATCGAAATCCAGCCCGGCCGCGCCCGCATCGCACGCGATCCGTCGCCGCGCCAGTTGTGCGTCAAGCAGGGCTGGCTCACGCAGTCCGGCCAGGCGGCGCTGTGCCTGCCCAATCAGGTCAGCCTCGAAATCCGCGGCCGCACCCCTGCCTATGACACGCTCGGTTATTGAATTGCCGGTCAGCGACGCCGACCGCCGCATCGCGCGGCTGGCGGCGCTGGCCATCGGCCTCACGCTGGCGGAAGCCGCACTGCCGAGCCCGGTGCCCGGGGTGAAGCCGGGGCTTGCCAACATCGTCATCCTGCTGGTGCTGCTGCAGCATGGCTGGCGTACGGCCGCCTGGGTGTCAGGCCTGCGCGTGCTGGCCGGCGGCCTGTTGCTGGGCAGCCTGTTTGCACCGGGTTTCTGGCTGTCGTCCGCCGGTGCCCTTGTCAGCCTGACCGTGCTGGCGCTGGCACGCCACCTGCCCAGTCGCCATTTCGGCCCGGTCAGCCTGTCGGTGCTGGCGGCGTTCGGTCATATCGGCGGGCAGCTTGCCCTCGTTGGCGTGTGGCTGTTGCCGGGTTCCGCACTGATTACGCTGCTGCCCGTATTTGCCACGGCTGCGCTGGTTTTTGGCACGGTCAACGGCCTGATCGTGACGCGCATGCTTGCCGCCCCCGCACCAGACGGGCGACAATCCGCGCCATGCACCCTTCCCTGAATACCGTTACCCTTGCGCTGTCCGGCGCATCCGGCATGGCCTACGGCCTGCGTCTGCTCGAATGCCTGCTGGCTGCCGACCTGCAGGTCTATCTACTGGTGTCGCAGGCGGCGCACATCGTCGCCAAGCAGGAGCTCGGCGTGGCGCTGCCCGCGCGCGCCGGCGATCTTGAAAAACAGTTGGCCGAAGGCCTGAACGCACGCGACGGCCAGCTCCGCGTGTTCGGCCGCGAGGACTGGAATGCGCCGGTCGCGTCCGGCTCGAATCCGGCCGATGCGATGGTGGTCTGCCCGTGTTCGATGGGCACGCTCGCCGCCATTGCCCATGGCCTGTCCGACAACCTGATCGAGCGCGCCGCCGACGTGATGCTGAAAGAGCAGAAGAAACTTATCCTCGTTCCCCGCGAAGCGCCGTTTTCCACCCTGCATCTGGAAAACATGCTGGCGCTGTCGAAGATGAATGCGGTGATCCTGCCCGCCAATCCGGGTTTTTATCATCGTCCGCAATCGGTCGAGGACATCGTCGATTTCATCGTCGCGCGCATTCTCGACCAGCTGGGCATCCAGCACGCACTGATGGCGCGCTGGGGCGAGGACCGGTGAGCACCATGCCCAAGCAATCCAGGCTCCCTCTGTTCCCGCTCAATACCGTGGTGTTCCCCGGTGGGCGGATGCCGCTGCGGATCTTCGAGCAGCGCTATCTGGAGATGATCAAGCAGGCCATCGCCGACAACACGCCGTTCGGCATCTGCGCCATCCGCGAAGGCGCGGAAACCGGCACCCCGGCGGTTCCCTACCCTGTCGGCACCCGCGTTCACGTCACCGGATGGGACATGCCGGAAACCGGCATCCTGCATATCGATACCCACGCGCAAGAGCGCTTCGTCATTCGCAGCCTCCACACCGAACCCAATGGCCTGCTGATCGGCACGGTGGACGACGTCAGCGCCGAACCCGCGACGGCCGTACCACGCGAGCTTGAACTTGCCACCGAAATCCTGCGCCACATCATCGACGAATACGGCGCCGAGCATTTTCCCGCGCCCCACGACTTCGATAATGCCACGTGGGTGGGCTACCGGTTGTCCGAAGTCCTGCCGCTCAAACTCTCCATCAAGCAGAACCTGCTGGAAATGAACGACAGCGTGACGCGCCTGCGCATCCTCACCGGCTTCATCAAGAAGCAGATCAACTGATGGCGCGCTTCTACCCCGAACTCGAGGACAAACACCGCGCTTTCATCGCCGCGCAGAAGATTTTCTTCACCGCCACCGGGACCGCCGAAAGCCGCCTCAACCTGTCGCCCAAGGGCATGGACAGTCTGCGTGTGCTTTCCGAGCGCCGCGTCGCCTACCTCGACCTCACCGGCAGCGGCAACGAAACCGCGGCCCATCTGGCCCACGATGGCCGCATGACGATGATGTGGTGCAGCTTCGACGCCGACCCGCTGATCCTGCGCCTGTACGGTCGCGGCCGCGCCGTGCGCCGGCAGGATCCGGAATGGGGCGAACTCCGCCATCGCTTTCCAAACCAGCCCGGCGAGCGCCAGCTCATCGTGCTCGACATCGAATCGGTGCAGACCTCGTGCGGCTACGCCGTGCCCCTGTACACATACCGCGGCGAGCGCGACACCCTGGCGCGCTGGGCCGAGAAAAAGGGCGCGGTGGGTTTGCTGGATTACTGGCGCGAGAAAAACCGGGTCAGCATCGACGGCCTGCCGACAGGCCTGCTGGACGACTGAAGCGAGCCCGCTCGCAGGCGGGCCGCAGCCGTGCCTCAGAATCCGAACATGTGATCCAGGGAGAAGGCCGACTCGCCATCGAGGGCGCCGTGATAGCCAAACAGCCGGCACGTCGCGTCGCGGATGATGACGTAGGCGCCGGCCCCGGCGCGTCCCCTGGCGTCGGCATCGAACATGTCCTGATAGCGCCACAGCAGCGAACCGCCGCACGGAATCTGCACCTGCCGAAGCGCGACTTCGCGGCCCTGTGCATCGTACAGGGCGAGCGTCGTGGCGGACAGGGCGTGCCAGGGCGTCGACGCCGAATAGATCAGGTGGCAGAAGGTATCCAGCGGGGCGTCCGCAAGGCGCAGGAAAAGGCGGGTGCTGAGCCCGGGCGGCGCGCTCGCATAGGACTGCGGCTCGTTCCTGTAGGTCAGCACGGTATTGAACATGTGCGCGCCGAAACTGGTTTCGGCGACGTGCCCGCTGGCCTTCTGCGTGTAGCGGAACAGGCTGTGGAGCCAGCCGTCGGCCGAGCCGCCCTGGCTGAATTCATACACCAGTTCCACATGGCCGTAGCCGCTGGGCAGGGTCAGATTCCGCTCGCGCAGGAAGCGCGTAAGGTCGAACTCGGTTTCGGCGTTGCGCGGCAGGCAGCCCAGCGTATGGCGCGCCACCTCGGCGCCGGTAGCATCATAGAGGATGGCCGTGAGGGGCAGGTCCTGCTGTGCGGTGGACATCGGCGTGGGTTGCAGGATGCTGTCCCACTGCCCGGTCGGCAGGATGGGCGCGGGCAGAATGTAGCCCTTGCCCATCAGTGCGCCGAGCTTGGGAATCACGGGGTCGGCGACCAGATCGTTGCGCTCCACATTGGCATGCGCAATGCGGCTGCGTCCGTTCTTCGCATGCACTTCGTAGCGCGGCCGCACGAAATACCGGCCCGCCTGGACCTCGATCTGCTGCGGCCAGCGCGCCTGCGGCAACAGCGTGCCGACATCCAGCGGGTAGCTGGCGAAAGGCGGGATTTCCTCATCCAGCCAGGCGATTTCCTCGCTTCCCATCAGGTTCATCCCGATGCCCCGCTTCGGGATGGTCACCGGATGGCTGTTCTGGATCCACAGCACGACGGACTCATCGGACTTCGGCGCGGGCAACCCGGCATACAGATCCGAAGGCCAGGCATTCGCATCGTGCGTGCAGGAAAGCCGCATGGGGTCGTCGCCGTAGGTGTCGAGCGCATATTTGACGACGTCATGTCCCGCCACGCCCAGCACGTGGATGAACAGCGAGCCGGTGTATTCACCGAGCTCGAAGCGCCGGCGCACTGTCTGGCTGTCCACCACCAGACTGGCGCCGGGTGCGGGAATCGCATCCTGCCATTGGGCCAGCACCCCGCCCGCCTGGTCGAACAGGCAAAACCACACCGCAGGCGGCCTGGGCGCGCCCCAGCCTGTCCAGTAGTCGGCCGTCACGATGCGCGTGTGCCAGCCCTGGGCATCGCGCAGCAGCGCGAAGTTGGTGGCGAAGTTGAGCGGGTCGAGATAGCGCCGGCGATTCGTGAGCATCTCGTCCGGGATGCGGATCTCGTCCAGGCTGACGATGTCCGTGCCCGCCGGAACCAGATGGCCCATCTGCGCAATCAGGCGCTTCGCGTCAAACGCAACGACGAACAGGATGGAAACCTGCGTGCCCTGCAGGCGGGTCACCGGCTGGGTCCCGTGTCCCAGCACGGTCCTGCCCAGGTCTTCCAGCCGCTGAACGAATACGCCCCGCACATCCAGCGCGGACAGATCATGGAACTCAAAAAACCCTTCCGCCATGCCGAGGGGATCGTAGACGGCCACCGGCCCGCGTCCCAGTTTGGCCATCAGGGCGGCTGCCTTGTCGACCGCCAGGGGGTGACCCAGTGCCTTGAAAAAACTGCTCCCACCCTTGGCGTTGCTGAATGTTTCGATTTTGATCGGCATGAAGATTTCCGGTTGGATTCGCTTCGTGGAGCCCCATGGCGCCAGAGGAAATCCGCGAATGAAAGGACATGAACCCTCGAATCTTAAAGGGCTTGCCTGCTTGGCACAAATCGCGCCAGCGTCTGATCCGACGCAAGGCGTGCAGGAACCTGCAACCAGATGAAGCCGGGCGCCGCCGGAAGATTACGGCTCAGGAATTCCCAAGACGATTGCGAATTTCCTGTGCAACCCGGCCGACATCGTCAAGCGCAGGGTAGCGCCAGCTTTCCAGTTTTCCGGCGAAAGGCCGCGTATACCCTCTCGCACGCATGGCCTCGTGAAACAGCCGGAACTTCCGGTTGCCGCCTTCCAGTTCCACCACGAAGACCGGCTTGCCGGTGGTGCAGGCTTCCGAAACCATGTTGACCGAATCCGCCGTCACCACGACGTAATCCGCCAGCGCGAGGTAGGCGAGATAGGGATTCTCGCCCGTACCGTCC
>DATCTE010000384.1:0-2708 GCA_036568085.1 Thiobacillus sp. | reverse complement strand
TGGAAGAAGTCGGCAAGCAGTTCGACGTGACGCGCGAACGGATTCGCCAGATCGAGGCCAAGGCCCTGCGCAAGCTGCGCCACCCGACCCGTTCCGAAAAGCTGAAAAGCTTCGTCGGCAGCGGCGAACAGTAAGCGCCCCCTGCCCCGCCAATAGGCTGGGCTTTACGGTGTTTCGGGTCTGTAGCTCAGCTGGTTAGAGCAGGGGACTCATAATCCCTTGGTCCACGGTTCAAGTCCGTGCAGACCCACCAATAAAATAATGGCTTAGCGTAACTGCTAAGCCATTTTTCTTTTCTGCGGGGCACTGGAGGGACACTCGCACCCGTCAAGCCAGAAAATCACTCCCTGACTTTTCAGTACAACCGGGACCAGACCCACCAATTACCCAACATCAGCGATAATCATCCCGAATAAAGACCGGGGAGTGTCTGATGCAAGGGGAAGCCAGAAAACCCGGCGAGCGCCGTTTGCAGATTCTGCAAACACTCGCCGCCATGCTGCAGGAGCCGCAGCCGGAAAAAATCACCACAGCAGCGCTGGCTGCGCGCATCGGGGTATCCGAAGCGGCGCTGTACCGCCATTTTTCCAGCAAGGCACAAATGTACGAAGGGCTGATCGAGTTCATCGAGCAGACTTTGTTCGGCCTGATTGCGCGCATCACCGCCGATACGCCCTCGCCGGCCGCCCAGATCGAGGCCATCCTCAGCATGCTGCTGAATTTTGCGGCGAAGAACCCCGGGATGACGCGCGTACTGATCGGTGATGCGCTGGTGCATGAAAACGAGCGCCTGCAAAAACGCATCAATCAGCTGCACGACCGCATCGAAGCCCAGTTGCGGCAATGCCTGCGTTTTTGCGGCGAAAAGCAGTCCGAACTGAGCGGACCGCTGGCCAATCTGCTGCAATGCGTGGTGGTAGGACGCTGGCACCAGTTCGCCAAGAGCGGGTTCACCCGCCCCCCCGGCGGCGACCTCGACCTGCTGCTGTCGCGCCTGCTCGACGTTCACCCTGCCTGACGCGCGGCCGGCCCGCACACCGGGCAGGCCGGGTCACGCGGCACTTTCATCACGCGGGCGTCGGCGCGCAGGCCGTCCCATAGCAGCAACCGGCCGACCAGCAACTCGCCCACCTGGGCCAGATATTTCAGCGCTTCCATCGCCTGCATCGCGCCGATTACACCGACCAGCGGCGCAAACACACCCGCCTCGGCGCAGCGCATCTCCGGCTCGCTGGCCTGGTCCGGGAACAGGCAGTGGTAGCAGGGACTGTCGGCGCGGCGGGTATCGAACACAGCCAGTTGCCCAGAAAATCCAATCGCTGCCCCCGACACCAGGGGTTTCCCAAGCCGCACGCAGGCCCGGTTGACCGCGTGCCGGGTGGCGAAATTGTCCGACGCGTCGACCACCAGATCGACTGCCGCCACCGTTTCGTGCAGCCTGCTGCCGCTCAGCGCCTCGCGAATGGGCAGCACTTCGATTTCAGGATTGACGGCGAGCACGCTGCGCGCAAGCGAGTCTGCCTTGTTTTCCCCGATGGCCGCAGTGGCATGGCCGATCTGACGCTGCAGGTTGGTGAGGTCGACCGTATCCCCATCCGCCAGCCGCAGCTCTCCCACGCCAGAGGCCCCCAGATAGAGTGCCACCGGACACCCCAGCCCGCCGGCGCCGACAATCAGTACCGAGGCGCCGGAGATGCGCGCCTGACCGGCCACGCCAACATCGGGCAGCAGAATGTGGCGGCTGTAGCGCAGCAGCAGGTCGTCGTTCAACTCCATCGGCAATGCGGGCTATTTATAGCTGCGCCACTCTTCCGGCGTCTCGTCGCTATCGCCATGCAGATGGCGCTCGTAGACTTTCATGAATGCCTGCTGGGATTTGATGTCCGGCTCGTTGGCCGCGACGTTGCGCCGCTGCACGCTCTCGCAGAAATACGCCAGCGCACGTCTGAGCTTGCTCAGCAGGCTGTTGTCGAGATGGAATCCCTGGCTCGCCAGCGCCGTTTCAAGGCCCTCCAGGGTGTACTCGCAGATGTGATAACGCACCTGCAAACGATAGATGTCTGCTCCGGCGGTCACGTCCAGTCCCTCCAGACCGGCCAATAGCGACAAGGCACGCTCCGCCTGGCCGGCGGGCAGGGAATGGAAGACGATTTCGCGGTTTTTCTCGAGGTCGCACGGACGCATGGCAGGCACCTCCCGGCAGACTAGATCAATTCAGTATACCGCGCTGCGGGTGCTGTGGCAGCCCTGCAGCCGCCACGCACAATCCGCTCAACGTCCCTGCATAATCTGCAGCCCTTTCAGCAGATTCAGCGCCTGATTCACCTGGAAGTCGTTCTTCGACACGACTTCGCCGGGCTTCAGCGGAGGCGGCGTCTTCTCTACGCCGCCCGGCGCGGCGCGGTCGGCTGGCGGCGCCTTGATGACATCGCTCGGCTTCGCGGGAGTCGAATCCCCACCATTCGGATTGCTCAGATGATTCTCGAGATCCGCCTCGCGGATTCCCAGGCCCTGATCGTCGGACGGCAGCGACGGGTCCTCCACCACGATGTCCGGCTCGATGCCCTTGTTCTGGATGGAACGCCCGCTCGGCGTAAAGTAGCGTGCCGTGGTGAGCTTGACCGCCGTGCCGTTGCCGAGCGGCAGGATGGTCTGCACCGACCCCTTGCCGAAGGTACGGGTGCCCATGATGACGGCGCGCTTGTCAT
>DATCTE010000383.1:0-9861 GCA_036568085.1 Thiobacillus sp. | reverse complement strand
ACAACCTGGCCGACAACCTGGCCGCCCTTGGCGGCAACGTCGGCGGTGGAGACGACCAGCTGGTTGGCCTGACGGGCGTTCTCGGCGTTCTGCTTGACGGTGCTGGTCAGCTCTTCCATCGAACTGGCGGTTTCCTCAAGGCTCGAGGCCTGCGATTCGGTGCGCGACGACAGGTCGGCGTTGCCGGAGGCAATCTCGCGTGAGGCAACGGCAATGGTCTCGGTGCCGGTGCGCACCTGGCCGACGATGGTCACCAGGCTGGCGTTCATGTTCTTCAGTGCCTGCAGCAAATGGCCGATCTCGTCGTTCGAACGCACTTCGACGGTCTGCGTCAGATCGCCCGCAGCGACGCTTTCGGCCAGACGCAAGGCCTCATTCAGCGAACGGGAAATCGTACGGATCATCCAGAAGCCGATCAGGCCGGCCAGCGCGACGCCGAACACAATGGCCACGATGGAAATATTGCGCACCAGGACATAACGCGTTTGCGCTGCTTCGAATTCATGCCTGGCCACGTCCAGCTGGAGCTTGTTCAGTGCTTCCATGCTTTTCCGTACCGCAGGGTAACTCTGTGTCAGCGGCCCTTGCAGCAACTCGCTGGCCTGCTGGAAATCGTGGGCACGCAAGGCCGCCAGGGCAGGCACCATGCCCGTCCGGCCATAGACCCTGCGGTTGGCGTCGAATTCGCTGGCAAGCTTCTTTTCCTCGGGCGTCAGGTAGGTTCCGAGATAGGATTTCCAGAGGACTTCGATTTCCTTGATCGTGTCGCCAACCTCGGCAACCTTCTTGTCGACCACCGAGACGTCATCGGGAAACGCCGACAGCTGGCCTGCGGTGACTTCAGACAGCGTGATCTGGTTCTGATTGACCAGCATGGCTACACGGGCCAGCTGTCCGAGGGCGACCGTCCTGTCCTCGTAGACTGACTTCAATGCGCCGTTGGTGGAACTGAGGCTGGTCAGCCCCAAGAGGCCGACACCCACCAGCAGCACGGAGAGGAAACCGATCACGAAGATCAGACGCGACTTGATGCTTAGATTCGCTAACATTTTCATAGCCTTTCATACCTAATGCACAATCAATCCGAGGCTTGCCAAGTCAGCGCTGTTGCAACCACGCCTGAAGACCTTCGCAATACGACTTTCGACATCGAAACTGATGGGCTGTCGAAATAACCAAATCGGTCGTTTCCGCATCGGGCTCCAGTGACAACACAAACGCTCAGAACTCTTCCCACTCCTCGCTGCCCGCACCGGCAACCGCAAGTTTCTTCGGACGCGCAATCGCCCTGGCCGGAGCAGGTTTGGGTTTTCGGACACCCGGCATTGCGACTACGACATTCTTCTGTACTGGAAGCTCGGGGCGTACGCTATATGCGCCCGCTTCCAGCTTGAACACGCTGACCGCCTCGGCCAGCTTGCCGGCCTGATCCTGCAGGCTCTCGGAAGCAGCCGCGGCCTCTTCCACCAGCGCAGCGTTCTGCTGGGTGACCTCGTCCATCTGCGCGATGGCCTGGTTGACCTGCTCGATGCCGGCGCTCTGTTCCTGGCTCGCCGCAGCAATCTCGCTCATGATGTCGGTGACCCGTTTGACCGAGGTGACGATCTCGTCCATGGTCTTGCCGGCTTCATCCACCAGCTTGCCGCCGGCGTCGACCTTGCCGACGGAATCCTCGATCAGGGACTTGATCTCCTTGGCGGCGCCGGCACTGCGCTGGGCGAGGTTGCGCACCTCGGAGGCGACGACGGCGAAGCCGCGGCCCTGTTCGCCGGCGCGTGCGGCTTCGACGGCTGCATTGAGGGCGAGGATGTTGGTCTGGAAGGCGATACCGTCGATGACGCCGATGATGTCGGCAATCTTCCGCGAGCTGTCCTTGATGGAGGCCATGGTGTCGACGACCTGGCCGACGACCTGGCCGCCCTTGGCGGCAACGTCGGCGGTGGAGACGACCAGCTGGTTGGCCTGACGGGCGTTCTCGGCGTTCTGCTTGACGGTGCTGGTCAGCTCTTCCATCGACGAGGCGGTCTCTTCGAGCGAAGAGGCCTGTTCTTCGGTGCGCGAGGACAGGTCGAGGTTGCCTGCCGCAATCTGCGTCGATGCAGTCGCGATGGTGTCAGTGCCGGTGCGCACCTGGCCGACGACCTTCACCAGGTTGTCGTTCATGTCCTTCAGCGCCTGCAGCAGTTGCCCGACTTCATTGGTCGAATGAGCCTCGATGCGCTGTGTCAGATCGCCTTCGGCGACCGCACGCGCAAGCTTCACTGCCGAGTCGAGCGGACGGGTGATCGAGCGGATCAGCATGAAGCCGACCCACGCGAGCAGCGCCAGGCCGCCGATGGTGCCGGCAATCGCGAGATAGCGCGTGTTCACGCTGCGCTCGTGTGCCTGGTCGTATTCCTGCTTCGACACATCCAGTTGCAGCTTCTTGAGGCCTTTGATGCCTTCGCCCACCGGCACATAGAGTGGCCGCACCTTGTCGACGACAAGCTGCTTGGCTCCCTCGATATCGTTTGCGCGCAATGCTGTCAGGATCGGATTCAGCCCTTCGACGACGAAGCGCTTGCGATCGGCGGCGAACTTCTCCGCCAGGGCCTTTTCATCCGGCGTGTGATACGTCGTCATGTAGGCGTCCCAGGTCTGGGTGATGGCTGCAATGTTCTGCTCGACCTTGGCTGTCGACTCGGCAATGACTTCAGGCGTGGGGGTGACCAGGGCAACGGCAATGGCCAGGCGGTTTTGCAGCAACATCGCCTCGATAGCCGAGACCTGCCCGAGCGGGACTGTGCGGTCCTCGTAAACGGTTCTCAGCCCTTCTTCTATCTTGGCCATGCCGCCCAGGCCCATGAATCCCCCGATGATCAGCATCACCGCCATGAAGACGAGCATGAAAACCAAGCGCGATTTGATTGTCAGATCCTTAAACAACTTTTGCTCCCGTATTTAGTATGCGTGTTATGTAGTAATGCTCGGGCAGGCACTCACGCCGCCATTCTCTCGATCAGCCCCATCTCTGGGCTGGACATCAGTTTGTCGATGTCCACCAGGATCAGCATGCGCTCGCCGAGCGTGCCGAGACCGATGAGATAGTCGGTATCGAAGGCCGTACCGATTTCCGGGGCGGGCTTGACCTGCTCCGGCGTAAGCGTCATCACGTCGGACACGCTGTCGACCACCATGCCAACCACCCGGCCGGCAATGTTCAGGATGATCACCACGGTGAACTGGTCGTAGGTGGGCGTGCCCAGATTGAACTTGATGCGCATGTCGACGATCGGAACGATGGTGCCGCGCAGGTTCACCACGCCCTTGATGAAATCGGGAGAATTGGCGATGCGGGTCACCGGCTCGTAGCCGCGGATTTCCTGCACCCGCAGGATGTCGATTCCGTATTCCTCGCGACCGAGGGTGAAGGCCAGAAACTCGCTGCCGGCGCCTTCTCCGGAAGCCTCCAGGCTGGTTTGCGTCTGTGTGGTATAGGACATGATTCGATTCCTTTATCTGGGTTCCGTGTGTGCAGAGGCTCGCGCGGAGTCGTGTGGTCTCAGAAGAAAATGGGGTCGGCGTTGAGCTGGCGGCTTGAGCGCAGCAGGGCGGACACGTCGAGAATCAGGGAAACCCCGCCGTCGCCCAGGATCGTGGCGCCGGAAATGCCGGCCACCTTGCGGAAATTCGATTCCAGGTTCTTGACCACGACCTGCTGCTGCCCGACCAGGCTGTCGACCAGCAGGGCCGCCTTCTTGCCGTCGGTTTCCAGGATGACGATGATGCCCTGCGAGGGATCCTCGAAGCGCGGTTCGATCGCAAAGATCTGATACAGCGGAATCAGCGGCAGGTACTCCTCGCGCACCTTGACCACCTTGCCCTGGCCGGCGACGTCCTTGACGTCCACGGCAGCCGGTTGCAGCGATTCGATGACATAGCCCAGCGGCAGGATGTAGATCTCCTCCCCCACCTTGACCGACATGCCGTCGAGAATCGCCAGCGTCAGCGGCAGGGAAATGGCGATCGTGGTGCCACTGCCCGGAGTCGAGCGAATATCGACGGTCCCGCCCATCGCAGTGATGTTGCGCTTGACCACGTCCATGCCGACCCCGCGGCCAGAAACGTCGGTCACCACTTCCGCGGTTGAGAAGCCGGGTGCAAAAATGAGTTGCCAGACATCGGCATCGGGCATCGTGTCCGATACCGGCAGGCCTTGCGATTTGGCCTTGGCAAGTATCCTGTCGCGGTTCAGGCCACCGCCGTCATCGCTCACCTCGATCACGATGTTGCCGCCCTGGTGTGCCGCCGACAGGATCAGCTTGCCGGTTTCGCTCTTGCCGCTGTCACGGCGCTTCTCGGGCAGTTCGATACCATGGTCGACGCTGTTGCGCACCAGATGGGTGAGCGGGTCGACGATGCGCTCGATCAGTCCCTTGTCGAGCTCGGTGGCGGCGCCGCGGGTGACGAACTCGACTTTCTTGCCGAGCTTGGCTGCCAGGTCGCGCACCATGCGCGGGAAGCGCGAGAACACGTAATCCATCGGCATCATGCGGATCGACATCACGGCTTCCTGCAGATCGCGCGTATTGCGCGCCAGCTGGCTGGCGCTGTTGAGCAGCTTCTCATGGTGGATCGGATCGAGCGCGCCGATGCGCTGCTCGATCATGGCCTGGGTGATGACCAGTTCGCCGACCAGATTGATCAGCTGGTCGACCTTTTCCACGCCGACACGAATCGAGGACGACTCCTGGCTGCCCCCCTCCTTGTCGGTGGCGCGGCGGCCCCAGTTCTTGGCTTCGCCCGCGGGAGCGGCGCTGGCCGCCGCCTGGTCGGCTGCGGGGGGCGCCACCAGGGAGGCCGCGGACGGTGCTTTCTCCGGCTCGAAGATCCCATAGCCGGGATCTTCGGCTGGCAGGCTGACGGCTGCGCCCGCTGCCTGCGACGCAGCCGACGCACCACCGTATGTGATCTTGAGATCGTCCGGGTCGAGCACGAACGAGCAGATGGCGACGATATTGTCCTGGCTCTCGCTGGTGGTCAGCATGAACACCGCGCGCTTGTCGGCCAGGGTTTCCTGCGTGATCGTTCCGAGCAGACCGAGTTCGGCCGCCAGCGCATCGACGTCCTTCTGGGGCACTTCGGGCAATTCGATACGGAAACGATAGTTGCCGTCCGCATCCGCAACCGGGGCTGCCACGGGTTCGGGTGCCGCTGAAACGGGCGCCGCAGAGGCCGGGGCCTCCGCCGCGATGCCCTGCGACAGGGCTTTCAGCCGCTGGCATACGCTGTCGACCGCATTCTGGTCGACGCTCGAGCCATGATGATGGCCATCCATTTGCATGGTCAGGACATCCTTCGCCACCAGGAAAGCATCCACATGCTCGGGCGTCAGCGCCATTTCGCCCTTGCGGATGCGGTCGAGCAGCGACTCCAGCATGTGGGTGACTTCGGTGATGTCGTTGAATGCGAAGGTGGCGGCGCCGCCTTTGATGGAATGTGCGGCGCGGAAGATCGCATTGAGATCCTCGCTGTCCGGTGCACTCACGTCTAGAGCCAGCAAAAGCTTCTCCATTTCGGCGAGCAGCTCATCTGCCTCGTCGAAAAATACCTGGTAGAACTGGCTCATATCAATTGTCATTTTTGAACTCCGTCATAGTCACGCTGCATGTCTGATCCCTGCACCCTCAGCCGATCAGTTTTTTCACCACCTCGTTCAGGCGTGCCGGATCGAAGGGCTTGACCAGCCAGCCGTTGGCACCCGCCGCCCGGCCCATCGCCTTGATGTCGTCGCCCGACTCGGTGGTCAGCATCAATATCGGTACGCTCTGGTAATTCTTCATGGCGCGCAGCGCCCTGATCAGGCTCAGGCCGTCCATACCCGGCATGTTCTGGTCGGTCAGCACCAGATCGACAGTCTGCTGTTTGGCCTTGTTGAGGCCATCCTGTCCGTCCACGGCCTCGATCACCCCATAGCCGGCCGCCTTCAGACTGAAGGCGAGCATCTGGCGCAGCGAACCCGAGTCATCCACTGCAAGTATTGTTTTCGTCATCACTGCTCCTGCTACGTTCGTTGGCGGGCCATACCCGTGTATTGCGTAATCTCAAAACAGTTCAATGTCGCCGCTTTCCATGTGGCGCTGGTTGACCGTGCTGCGCACGGTGCCCGCCAGTTCGGTGCAGCGCGCGCCGACCCGGTCGCTGATGTGGTTCAGCATGGCCAGCATCTCTTCGCTGCCGCTTTCCGGCAGGTCGGCCGAACCCTTGGTGCCAAGCGCACCGAACACATCCCGCAACCCCGCCAGGTGCTGCACCATTCGGCCAATCAGCTGACTGGTCATGTCCTGGAACTGCAGCCCGGTGACGGCGGCGCCGACATGCTGGCCGATCTCCTCACGCAGCGCCTCCAGGCGTGCGGCCTGCTCGGGCGCCGTTTTTTCAGTCGACAGCATGCCCTTCAGGGTCTCCTGCTGCAGGTCGATTGCCTGATGGATCGCCATGAAGCTGGTGCACAGCTTCTTGATCGCCTCGCTCAGCAACGCGTCCATCTGCACCAGATCGCGCTCGACCTCGGCCAGATGCTGGTCGCCATGAACGGACACCCCGGACAGCAGACGCATGACCTGGGTATTCATCAACTCGTCGGGCCGGGGTTCATGGGAAAGCATGGCCACGCTCACAGAAGCTTGAAGAGCGACAGGCCGGAGATTTGCACGAACGACTTCTGCGCGGCTTCCAGCGTCATTTGCTGCTTCGACAGATCGGTCAGCGCCTGGGTGTAATCGATATCCTGCAAATTGGACAGGTTCTGGCTGTACTGGAGATTCTTGTCGGAACCCGCGCTGTCGAGCGCATCGAGTTCCTGCAGGCGCGAACCGACTGATGCACGCACCGAGGACACGTTGTTCAAGGCCAGCACCAGATTGTTGTCCGCAGTTGTCAGCGCGGCGCTCAAGCCTGTGGTTCCCGGCGTGTTCAGCTGGGTGATGAGATCGCTCAGCGTCTTGAACATATCCTGGCCACCGCCCTGGAACACCGCCTGGCCCTGGCTGCTGACCGCCATCTGGCGCGAGGAATCGACCTGTATCAGGCGCTGCCCCTGGTCGCCCTGATACTGTACGCCGGTGGCTGTCTGGGCAAACGCGGGCGTGGTGGTCTGAAAGCCCGAAAACAGATAGTTGCCCAGTGCATCGCGGGTATTGGCCAGCCCCACGAGCTGATCCAGGCTGCTCTGCAACGCAGTCGCAATGGAGGCGCGCTCGCCATCGCCCAAGTTCCCATTGCCTGCCGAAATGGCCGTGGTTTTCACGTTCTGCAGCAGCTCCGTCACGCTCGACAGGGTGCCGTCCACCATGGCAAGCGAGTCTTTTGCGTAGCCGCGGTTGGTGCCGTACTGTGTATTGAGCGATTGCGACTGCGTCACCTCGAGCGCCCGCGCTGCCGCGATCGGATCATCCGACGGCGTGAGAACGCGGCGACCGGTTGCAAGCTGCTGCTGCGTCTTGTACAGGCTCGATTGCAGATCGCCGATGCGGGCGGCGCCGGAGTCAAACAGGGTTTGGGTGCTGATGCGCATGATATTTACTGTCCAATCGTGAGCAGAACATCGAACAACTGGCTGGCAATCTGCATGACCTTGCCGGCGGCCTGGTAGGCCTGTTGATACCGCAGCAGATTGGATGCCTCTTCGTCGAGGTTGACGCCCGACTCGTTTTGCACCGACTGGGTGGCCTCGGTAAGCAGTTTCCCGGCCGCACTGCTGGTCACCTCGAGTTCGCGGGTCTTGTTGCCGATCTGGCTGACGAACTGCGAATACGCCCCCTGGTAACTGGTGGTGCCGTTGCCCAGCGTATTCGTGGTCTGCAACGCACCCAGCAGCAGGGCATTGCGGCTGTCGCCCACCCCGCTGGTATTGGGACCCACGGTGAAGCTGTCGCCTGCAGCCGGGGTTCCGCTGATCGTGGTGCTCCAGCCGTTGTAGCTGATCGTTCCGCCCGGCGTGTACGTCAGGCCGGTCGGATTGCCCGTCCCGGTTCCCGTCACATTGAAGGTCGTGGGCGAAGTAAACGTGATCGTGACGGGCTGCTGCAGATTGGCGTTGGGCGGCGGCGGCGTGTTGACGCTGCCTGCGCTGATGGTGCCCGTGCCGGTGTTCCCGGTGGTGGCCGCCGCACGGATGGGCGCTGCGGCCGCAAGCAAGGCCGGATCGGTGATTGCCACGCCCAGACCGGACGCGCCATTGACGGTCGGACGGATCAGGAAGCTGTCGCCCGCCGCGGGGGCAGTCGACACGTTGAGGGTCACGCCGTCCACCGTCTTCGGAAGCGCAGCAGGCGCGAAGGTCGTGGCGGTATTGTCGGACAGCCGGGTCAGCGTGTAATTGGTGCCGTCGTACTGCAGACGATAATCGCTGGTGGTCAACGCGTTGACGTCGCTGATGCTGGCGGTCACCGTGGCCGAACCGGTGTTGCCCGAATTCGCGTTCACCACCGGCGAAGCCAGGGTGAACAGATCGCCCCCCAGGTTGCCATTGAGATCCTGTCCCAGACGGTGCTGCGCATTGACCGTGCTGGCCAGCCCGATGGCCACCCGTCCGAGGGCGTTCTGCGCCGGCTCGAGCGTCTTGCTGCGGAACTCGATCAGGCCGCCCAGGTTGCCGCCCGCCAGCCCCGACTCGCCTATGATGACCGTGCTGCCATTGCTGGCCTGGTAGGCCACCTCGATTTTCGAGGGATCGGTGGGCGAGGTCATGTTGGTGAGCTTGGAGGTCGTCACCCCCACCACCAGCGGCTGGCCATTGCCGATGAAAACGTTGTAGGAGCCGTCACCCTGCTTGACGACCGTCGCCTTGATCTCCTTGTTCAGATCCAGCACCAGTTGGTCGCGCTGGTCGAGCAGGTCGTTGGGAGGCTGGCCGGTTGCGCGCTGGGCCTTGCTGATGGCGTCGTTCAGCTGTGCGATCTGGTTGGCATAGGAATTGATGACGCTGACACTCGACTGGATCTGGCTGTTGACCCCCTGGCTCATTTCGTCGAGCCGGCCGGCCAGGCTCTGGAAGCGGGCGACCAGCGAATCGGCCGACGACAGGGCAGACTGGCGCGACGGAATGTTCGACGGATTCGAGGCGACGTCCTGGATTCCGCTGAAGAAATCCTGCAACGCAGGCGACAGGCCGGCCGACGGATCGGCCAGCAGGTTGTCGATCTGCTGGATCTGCGTGTAATAGCTGTCGAGCCCGCTTTTCGAAGCCTGCGCAGATTGCGCCTGGATGCCCAGGTAGTCGTTGTATACGCGCTGGACCGTGGACACCTCAGTGCCCTGTCCCATGAAACCGTAACCGAAATTCTGCGCCTGGGCCGCGCCCTGTATCACAATCTGGCGGCTATAGCCCGGTGTTGCCGCGTTCGCGATGTTGTGGCTGGTCGTGCTGAGTCCTACCTGTGCGGCAGTGAGGGCGCTCTGACCGATACTGAGAATGTTGGTAGCCATCTATCTGGTCGCAAAGGTTGTAGGAAACAGAATATAAATACGCTTGATAGGTGAATCGGTCAGCCAGCGCTTTTCTTGAGTCAGGTCGTTTCCACCAGGCGAATCACCCCCATCAGCTTCTGGGCGTACCCCGGGTCGGTGGCATAGCCGGCCTGCTGCAGACCCTGTGCGAAGCCGGCTGCGTCCTGCCCCTGGGCGATCGCATTCTGATAGCGTGCATTGCTGCGCAGCAGGTTGGCGTAGTCGCGGAAAGCGTCGGCGTAGGAATCGTAGGCGCGGAAGCTGTCCACCTGCTTCTGCGGCTTGCCGTTGACGTATTCGGTGGTGACGACGTCGACGGTGCGGCCCTTCCACGATCCCCCCGCCTTGATGCCGAACAGGTTGTGGCTGTTC
>DATCTE010000382.1:0-4137 GCA_036568085.1 Thiobacillus sp. | reverse complement strand
CTGGTCATTGTCGCCGTAGGCGACACCGTCGATTCGATGGATATGGCCGCCCGCCTGTACTTCCAGTTGCGCTATTTCGGGGAAGCGCGCGACAAGATGGCCATTCTGAACGGGGGGGTGAACGCCTGGATTCAGGCCGGGTACCCGGTGAGCACGGACAAGGCCGCCACGACCAAGGGCGACTGGGTGGCCACGGGCGAGGACAAGCGCATTCTGGCTTCGATGGAACAGGTCAAGGAAGGGCTGCGCAATGGTTCCGAGCAGTTCGTCGACGCCCGTCCGACCGCGCAATTCCTGAGCATTGTGAAAGCCCCGGTCGACAAGGCGGCGGGGCATCTGCCCGGTGCACGTTCCTTCCCGACCGATGCGATCGTCAAGCCCGTGGGCGCTGCGCGTGAGTTCATGAGCGCCGAGGATTACAAGAAAATCTACGCGCAATTGAACATCAATCCGAGCGCGCCTACCGTCGCCTACTGCAACACCGGTCATCTGGCTTCCGGCGCCTGGTTCGTGTCCAACGAAATCCTGGGCAACAAGAACACCAGGCTCTATGCCGGTTCGATGACCGAGTGGACCAACCTGGACAACCCGACCGTCAGCCAATAATTCCAGGCCGCTTGCAGCAAGTCAAAAGCGCCTGGATGTCCAGGCGCTTTTTTTTGATGCCCAAATATGGGTGCGTTGCGAATGACAGCCTAAAAAGGCAGAAGTCATTTAGGCAACAAGCCCGATGGCCGCACCGCAAATGTCGGTCATGCAGACACCCAGAAGGTCCGAAACGGGTCGACAGGCCTGCTCAGCACACGCCATCCATTTCAGACGGGCCCCTCGCCCATTACGCATCAGCCAGTCCTACTTCAGCTTCCAGATGTCGTCGTTGTATTCCCGCATGGTGCGGTCGGTCGAGAAGAATCCGCTCGACGCCGTGTTGAGGATGCTCATGCGCGTCCAGCGTGCCTCGTCCTGCCAGGCCTGTGCCACCCGTTCCTGCGCATCGACGTAGCTGCGGAAATCCGCCAGCACCATCCAGGGATCGTGCGGGCTCATCAGCGCGCCCAGAATCATGTCGAAGATGCCCGGCTCGCAGGGATTGAAATGACCGGATGCCAGCAGATCGATCACCTCGCGCAGCGCCGGGTCATGTTCCATATAGGCCAGCGGCTGATAGCGCGGACGCAAGGCCTCGACTTCCTCGGCATGCAGACCGAACAGGAAGAAATTGTCCTCGCCCACGGCGTCGAGAATTTCGATGTTCGCGCCGTCGTAGGTGCCGATGGTAATGGCGCCGTTCATCATGAATTTCATGTTGCCGGTGCCGGACGCTTCCTTGCCTGCGGTCGAAATCTGCTCCGACAGGTCGGTGGCGGGCGCGATGATTTCCATGCTGCTCACCCGGTAGTTGGGCAGGAACGCCACCTTCAGACGGCCGTTGACGTCGGGGTCGCTGTTGACCACATCCGCCACGCTGTTGATCAGCTTGATGATGCGCTTGGCCATCACATAGCCCGGCGCAGCCTTGCCGCCGATCAGTACGCAGCGGTCCGCCCAGCCGTCCATGCGCCCATGCTTGATGCGGTGGTACAGGTAAATCACGTGCAGCACGTTGAGCAGTTGCCGCTTGTATTCGTGGATGCGCTTGACCTGCACATCGAACAGCGCGTCCGGGTTGAACTCCACCCCGCACTCGGCCTTGACCAGCGCGGCGAGACGCACCTTGTTGGCACGCTTGACCGCGCGCCACTCGTCGTGAAACGCCTTGTTTTCCGGATCCGCCAGCGGCTTGAGCTTGTCCAGCTGCGCCAGGTCGGCGATCCAGCCCTCGCCGATCCTGCTGCTGATGAGCCTGCTCATGCCCGGGTTGGCGTGCGCCACCCAGCGGCGCGGGGTGACGCCGTTGGTCTTGTTGTTGAATTTGCCCGGCCACAGGTCGACAAAGTCGCGGAACAGGCCTTCCTTCAGCAGCTGCGAGTGCAACGCCGCCACGCCATTGACCGAAAAACTGCCGATGATGGCCAGCCAGGCCATGCGCACCTGACGCACCTCGCCCTCCTCGATGATCGACATGCGGCGCTGTCGATCGATATCGCCCGGCCATTTCCGCGACACCTCGCGCAGGAAGCGTGCGTTGATTTCGTAGATGATCTCCAGCGGACGCGGCAGCAGACGTTCGAACAGCGACACCGGCCAGCGCTCCAGTGCTTCGGGCAGCAGCGTGTGGTTGGTGTAGGCCATGCACTGCGAGGTGATCGCCCAAGCCTCGTCCCACTGCAGCCGTTCCTCGTCGAGCAGCAGGCGCATCAGTTCGGCCACCGCGATGGTTGGATGCGTGTCGTTCATCTGGAACACGTTGTGCTCGGCAAACTTCGTCAGGTCGCTGTTGCCGGCGGCGCGCCACTGGCGTATCGCGTCCTGCAGGCTGGCCGACGCCAGGAAATACTGCTGGCGCAGGCGCAGTTCCTTGCCGTTTTCGCTGCTGTCGTTGGGGTAGAGCACCATCGAGATGTGCTCGGCGTGGTTCTTGGCCTGCACCGATTCGGTGTAGCTGCCGGCATTGAATTCACTGAGGTCGAATTCGTCGGTGGCTGCGGCCTTCCATAGACGCAGCGTGTTCACCGCGTGATTGCGATAACCCGAGATCGGCATGTCATAGGGGATGGCCAGTACATCATTGGTATCCGCCCAGCGCGCACGCGGGATCCCTTCCTTGTCGTGAAAATGCTCGGTATGGCCGCCGAACGGCACACGGCAGGTAAATTCGGAGCGCTCGACTTCCCACGGATTGCCGTCGCGCAGCCAGTGGTCCGGGTCCTCGATCTGATAGCCGTTTTCGATGTGCTGGTGGAACATGCCGTATTCGTAATGGATGCCGTACCCCATCACCGGCAGATTCAGCGTGGCGCAACTGTCCATGAAACAGGCAGCCAGCCGCCCCAAGCCGCCGTTCCCCAGCCCGGCGTCGGTCTCCTCCTCGGCCACCGCTTCCAGCGTCTGGCCGAAACGCTGCAGCGCCTGGCGCGACGCCTCATCCAGCCCCAGATTCAGCACATGGTTGGACAGAGCCCGGCCAATCAGGAACTCCAGCGACAGGTAATACCCGCGTCGCTTGCCCGGCTGGTCGCGCACGACATAGGTGTTCATCCAGTCCGACATGAGACGGTCGCGCAGGGTCCAGGCCAGCGCCTTGTAGGTATAAACCGACGGGCAGCCCTGCATGCGTCCCAGATGGTAATACTGGTAACGTTCGAAATCCTGCGTCAAGGCCTCGCTGCTGCTCGGCAGCTTCTTCAGGATGACGCTACTGGACGCGGTGTTCTCTGCTGACATGGGGGCTCCCGCTAAGGTCATAGGGAATAAAGGGCGAGGTAATGGCCGGCGCTGTCCGACCAGTCGAACGACTGGCGCATGCCGCTCTGCTGCAGGCGCCGCCACGGGGCAGGCTGGCGATACAGGTCGAGCGCGCGGCGAATGGCGTCCAGAAAGGACGCCACATCGGGGGTATCGAACACGAAACCGGTGGCGCTGGCGTCGGCGAGCGTGGCCTCGTTCGTGTTGACCACGGTATCGGCCAGACCGCCGGTCCTGAAAACGATGGGCGGCGTGCCATAACGCAGGCTGTACATCTGGTTGAGCCCGCACGGCTCGAAACGGGACGGCATCAGGAACAGGTCCGCGCCGGCCTCGATCTGGTGCGCCAGCGCCTCGTCGTAGCCGATCACGACGAATACGCGATCCGGATGCAGCCTGGCCAGACGCGCGAGCTTCTGCTCGTACACGGCCTGACCGCTGCCGAGCAGCACGAAGCGCACATCGGTCTCGGCAAGCAATACGGGGATCGCCGCCAGCACCCAGTCGACGCCCTTCTGCTCGACCAGCCGCCCCACCAGCCCCAGCAGTGGGGCCTGCATGGCCGCATCATCGGCGTGCGGCAGGAAACGCTCGAGCAGAGCCTGCTTGTTCCGCCGCTTGCCGGGCAGGATGCGGCCCACCGAATAATGCGCAGGCAGATGCGGGTCGGTGGACGGATTCCATAGCCGGGTATCGATCCCGTTGAGAATGCCGTGCAGCTTGTGTTGCCTGGAGAGCAGCAGGCCATCGAGTCCATAGCCGAATGCGGGCGTGCAGATTTCAGCCGCATAG
>DATCTE010000381.1:0-4586 GCA_036568085.1 Thiobacillus sp. | reverse complement strand
ATCGTCCAGATAGGCACGGATGACCTGATAGACCTCCTGATAGGGTGCCGCATCGTCGCTCAGCACCACCGCCACGCGTGCCGCGACAGCCTGCGCCGACACGACAGCCAGGCAGGCGCAGGCCAGCCCCAGCCGAACGATGCGCTGGAGCGCAGTCCTCCTGGTCGCTGCCCCAAAAAACGTCAAATCGCCTCCTGCCCCTCAGCCCACAAGCACGCCCCCTTGCTTTCCTTGGCGATGGCTTCGAGCAGGCTTGCGTGGGCGGCCAGTTCGTCAACGGTCGCCTGCAGCAGGACGGGCTTGGGACGCGCCCGCGCGGCTGCCTGGTCGGCCTGTGCACCGCGCACTTCCAGCCCGATCGACAGGCTTTCCTGGCCGCGCGTCAGCGCGAGATACACCGCTGCCAGCAGTTCGCAGTCGAGTAACGCGCCGTGCAGCGTACGGGCAGTGTTGTCGACACCATAGCGTTTGCACAGCGCATCCAGGTTGTTGCGCTGGCCCGGGTGCAGCGCCTTGGCCATCGCCAGGGTGTCGGTCACGCCGTCGCACCAGGTGGGCAGCGGCGCCATCTCGAGCAGGCGCAGTTCCATGTTGAGAAAGCCGACGTCGAAAGGCGCGTTGTGGATGATCAGTTCGGCGCCCTGGATGAAATCGACGAACTCCTGCGCGATGTCGGCAAAGCGCGGCTTGTCCTGCAGGAATTCGGGGGTGATGCCGTGTACCTGCATGGCGCCCGCGTCGATGTCGCGATCGGGATTCACATAGCGGTGCAGATGGTTGCCGGTGAGCCGGCGGTTGACCATTTCCACCGCCGCCACTTCGATGATGCGGTGTCCCTGGTTGGGATCAAGGCCGGTGGTTTCGGTATCGAGAATGATTTGTCGCATGTCAGTGTTGTTGGGCCTGCAGCACGCCAAGATTAGCCAGCGCGTCGGCGCGTTCGTTTTCGGGATGGCCGGCGTGGCCGCGCACCCATTTCCATTCGATGCGGTGCAGCTGACTCAATGCATCCAGCTGCAGCCACAGGTCCTGGTTCTTCACCGGCTTTCCGTCAGCGGTGCGCCAGTTGCGCCGCTTCCAGCCGGGCATCCATTCGCTGATGCCTTTCTGCACGTATTGGGAATCGGTGTGGACCTCGACTTTGGACGGGCGCTTCAGCGATTCCAGCGCGCGGATCACCGCAGTCATTTCCATGCGGTTGTTGGTGGTGTTGGGCTCGCCGCCGCTGATTTCCTTGCGGTGCCCCCCCGCCACCAGCAGGGCGCCCCAGCCCCCGGCCCCAGGATTGCCCTTGCAGGCGCCATCACTGTAGATATAAATGGTGTCAGCGTTCACGACGGACCCGATACTGTTTGAGGTTGATCACTTTGGCTGCCGGCGACAACAGGCGTTGCGCCACCGGCGTGGTCCACTGCGGCAGGATGATGTTCATGCCCTGCACCCGCTTCACCGCCTGCAGGAAATACACGCCGCCGCCCATCGCCCACCAGCGGTCGCCTGCCGGTTCCATGAAACGCAGACGGCGCAGCCAGTTCTCGCGGTTGACCGGCGGACGGTAGCAGCACATGCTGCCCGCCGCCACCTCGAGTCCGAGCAGCACCATCCAGTCCTTCACCCGCGAAATGTTCAGGAAGCTACCGTTCCACGGATAACCGCGTTCGCCGCCCTGCAGCCTGCGCGCCAGCCCCCACAGGCTGCGCGGGTTGAATCCGGCCAGCACCAGCCGGCCTTCCGGACGCAGCACCCGCTCGGCCTCGCGCAGCACCTGGTGCGGATTGGAACTGAATTCAAGCACATGCGGCAGCAGCAGCAGATCGAGCGACTGGCTCTCGAACGGCAGGAACATGGGGTCGGCCTGCACCTGGACAGGCATCTCCACCGCACAGGTCACGCGCAGCGGTATCCGGCTGTTGCGCAGGAAATCGATCTCCGGCAGCCCCACCTGCACCGCATTGAAACCGAACACATCCGACACGGCATGGTCGAAATAACGCTGTTCACGAAACAGCAGGTGTTGCCCGAGCGGGGTTTCAAACCATCCGGCATTCAGCTTGGATAACATAGTCCTTCCTCCTGTCTGGCAGTCCCCATCATGTTGACTCTCCTCCCCCTGCCCGCGTTCGAAGACAACTACATCTGGGTCTGGCACGACGACCGGCATGCCGTCGCGGTGGACCCCGGCGATCCCGCGCCGCTGATCGCCTTTCTCGACGCCCATCGGCTCACCCTGACCGCTGTCCTGATCACCCACCATCACCGCGACCATACTGGCGGCAACGTCCTGCTGCGTCAACGCTACCATTGCCCCATCTACGCGCCGGACAACCCACGCATTCCTGCGGTCACCCACGTTCTGCGCGGCGGCGATTCAGTGGATATCGCCGAACCGGATTTGCATTTTGAAGTATTGGCCACGCCGGGGCACACACTCGACCACATCAGCTATGTCGGCCACGGCAGCCTGCTCTGCGGCGATACCGTATTCGGGTGCGGCTGCGGGAAATTGTTCGAAGGTAGCCCCGCAGTGATGGCCGCCAGCCTCGATGCCATTTTAGCGCTGCCCGATACTACCCGGGTCTGCTGCGCACACGAATACACCTTGAGCAATATTGACTTTGCCAAGACCATCGATGGTGCCAATCCGGCGCTGCTCGCGCGCGAACGGTCCGACCGTGCCCTGCGCGCACAGAATCGCCCCACCCTGCCTTCGACCCTGGGGCTGGAAAAAGCCACCAATCCCTTCCTGCGCTTCCATGATCCCGACATGACGGCCTTTGCCTGCCGTTATCTGAATCGCCCGCACCCCACGCCGGCCGAGGTATTCGGCGCGATCCGGGCCGCCAAGGATGCCTGGGACGGTTGACCAACCCCCTCCTGCCCCTTAGGATGGGGAGGTTATTGAGTACGGGAGACCGTCTTTGCCCGGAATCAAATTGGCCGAAATCAAATTAAATCTGCTCAGCCTGGCCGTCCTTGCGGTGCTCTCCATCCCGTCGGTGCATGCGTCAGATACCGGCGCCGGAATCCAGACTCTGGAATGGGATGTCAACACGGACAACGACACGTCCGCCAGCGAATCCACACCTGAAGCCGCCAGTACGGATGACGTCTGGCAACGCATCCGCAGCGGCTTCAAGATCGACGACGATGCGTCAAAAAACCCGCTCGTCGCCCTTCATGAAGCCTGGTACGCAGCGCGACCGGAGTATGTGCGCCGCATGATCGACCGCTCGCGCCGCTACCTGTTCCATATCGTCCAGGAAGTCGACCGCCGCGCGATGCCGATGGAAATCGCCCTGCTGCCGATGGTCGAAAGTGCGTTCAACCCCACGGCAGAATCACCTGCCGCGGCCTCGGGCATCTGGCAGTTCATGCCGTCGACCGGCCGCCTCTATGGGCTCAAGCAGGACGCCTGGTATGACGGTCGCCGTGACTTCACTGCCGCCACCGAGGCCGCGCTCGACTACCTGGGCAAGCTCTATCTCGATTTTGGCGACTGGGAACTGGCCCTGGCTGCATACAACTGCGGCGAAGGCTGCGTCACCCGCGCGATCCAGAAAAACGTCCAGCAGGGCCTGCCCACCGATTACGCCAGCCTGCCCCTGCCCAACGAGACCCGGAATTATGTCCCCAAGCTCCTCGCCATCCGGGATCTGGTAAGCAACCCCGAGCACTACGGAATCGCCATCGACGCACTGCCCAACCAGCCCTACTTCAAAGAGGTCACCGTCCACGCCAACATGGACATCCGTTCCGCCGCGCGACTGGCGGGCATGAGCAGAGATGAATTCGTTGCACTGAACGCCGCCTTCCCACGCAAGCTCATCCGTTCCGACACGCCGGTCAACCTGCTGGTGCCGGTCGACAAGACCGACGCCTTCCAGCGCAACCTGGAAACCGGAAACTGGGACTCCTGGCAGCCCTACACCGCGCAAAAGGGCGAGCGCCCCCAGGCCATTGCCAAACGCTTCGGCGTCAGCCTTGCCAGTCTCGAGGAACACAACCAGTTCCATCTGAAGCGCGGCAAGCTGGTGCGCAAACAGGCCATCCTGGTCCCTGTCAGGAACCGCGGCGCGGCTGTGACGAGCAGAACCGGTGCCCCCCAGCCGGCTGCAGAGACCATGCCGACCCGGCTTGAGGTGCAGCGCGGCGACACCCTGTTCAGCATCGCCCGCCGCTACGGCCTGACCGTCGCCGAACTCGGCGACGCCAATCCCGGCCTCAACGGACGCCTCACGGCAGGCCAGACCCTGCGTCTTCCCTCCAGGACGGAAGCGGATCCGGGGACGGCGGCCATCCAGCCCGTTGCCTACACGCCCCGGCCCGCCAAATCTTCCCGCCCGGCACACTACACGGCCAGGCGAGGCGACACGCTGAGCGCCATTGCCCAGCGATTCGATGTCAGCCTGGCAGAGATCAGGAAGTGGAATCCTGTTTTCAGGAAACGCAGCACGGTCCGCGCAGGCCAGACGCTCACCGTCAGGAAACCCTGAAAAAACACTAGGGCCTGTTAACGCTAATTTCACACCTGCGTTGCTGCGAGAAAGCGATGGATGCAAGGCGCGGCGCGCAGGCAAGGGTCATCC
>DATCTE010000380.1:0-4578 GCA_036568085.1 Thiobacillus sp. | reverse complement strand
AGTTGCGGCTGGCAGCCTCGACTCCTACGCCGAGCGGCTGGAATACCTGGCGCAGGGGCACTGGCACGGCTTCACCTTCCGTCTCGGCCGCATGGACGGTCTCGATCGCGTGCGCCAGGAGATCAGCGTCGCGCCGACGCTGGATGAGGCGGGCGTCGAAATCATTCCGCGCCGCACGTTTCATTACGACACGCTGATCATTGCGGTCGGCTCGGTCGGCAACGACTTCGGCGTGCCGGGGGTGAAGGAGCACTGCATCATGCTCGACACCCCCGAGCAGGCGCGCGAGTTCCATCGCCGCCACATCAATGCCTGCCTGCGCGCCAATACGCAGACCGAGGCCGTCGCGCCCGGCCAGCTCACCGTCGGCATCGTCGGCGCCGGCGCCACCGGCGTCGAACTCGCCGCCGAGTTGCACGACACCACGCGCGAACTGTCGTACTACGGCATGGATCACATCGAGCCCGAAAAGAGCCTGAAGCTGCTGATCGTCGAGGCCTCCGACCGCATCCTGCCGGGACTGCCGCCGCGCCTGTCGGCCGCTGCCGCCGAACGTCTGACCGAGCTCGGGGTGGAGATGCACACCGGAGAGCGCATCGTCGAGGTGCGCGCCGACGGCATGCTGACCGCCGACGGCAAGTTCATTCCCGCCAGCATGATGGTGTGGTCGGCGGGCATCAAGGCGCCGGATTTCCTGAAGGACATCGACGGCCTGGAAACCAACCGTGCCAACCAGCTGGTCGTGCGTCCCACGCTGCAGACCACGCGCGACGACAACATCTTTGCCTTCGGCGATTGCGCCGCCTGCGCGATGCCCGACGGCAAGGGTTTCGTCCCTCCGCGCGCGCAGGCCGCGCACCAGCAGGCCTCGATGCTGGCGAAGTCGATCTGCCGGCGCTTCCGCGGCAAGTCGCTGCCGGAGTATGTTTACCGCGATTATGGTTCGCTGATCGCACTCGGCCGTTTTTCAACCGTCGGCAACCTGATGGGTGCGCTCACCGGCGGCAGCATCATGATCGAGGGCGTGATGGCGCGGCTGGTGTACTGGTCGTTGCACAAGATGCACGAGATCGCGCTGCACGGCTGGTTCAAGACTTCGCTTACGACTTACGCCCATTTCATCAGCACGCCGACGCGGGCGCGCATCAAGCTGCACTGACCTTCTTCACCATCAGCGGCGCGTTCGGCTCGGCAGGTGTGAGTCGGGTTTGGCCGCTCGGCCCGGCGCTGCCTGCCTGACCCTGTTTGGCAGAGCAGCGTTTTTTGTTGTTCACAAAAAAGGACAATCGTCCTATTATTATTGGACGATCATCTAATAATGGACGGGACATGAAAAAAACTGTGGTGGTGGCCGGAGCAACCGGGTTTGCGGGCAGCCATGTGCTGGAGGCGCTGGCGAAGGTCGACAATTTGCACGTCGTCGCGGTTTGCCGCGACAGGCAGAAATTGATCCCGGGGTTTGCGGGCGAAGTCCGCGAAGGCGACCTGCGTGACGCAGCGTTCCGCACACTTGCCGTACAAGGCGCCGACATTCTCTGCAATGCGATGGCGTGGAGTTCGCTATGGGGCCATGCCGAGCACTCGCGCCGCCTCTTTCTCGAGCCCAATCTCGCCCTGATCGAGGCGGCCAAAACGGCCGGCGTGAAACGCTACATCAACACCAGCACGACCAGTGCTGCGGCTCCCGACCATTCGGCCGACCCCGACAGCAAGGGGGTGATGCGTGCGCTGTGGCCGCATCTGAGCAATGTCGTCAGGATAGAAGATGCATTGCGCAATGCCGCCGAACCCGGATTCCAGGTGGTCAATCTGCGCTTGGGCATATACGCGGGACGCCGCTATGCACTCGGCGTGCTGCCGATCCTGGTACCGCGTCTGAAGACCCATCTGGTGCCTTGGGTGGCAGGCGGGCGTACCCATCTTCCCGTCATCGACGGACGCGATATCGGACAGGCCTTCGCCCGCGCGGTCGAAGCCGAAGGCCTGGCTCCGTATGAAGGGTTCAACATCGTTGGGCCGAGCGTGCCGACGGTGCGCGAGGTTATTACGCTGTTGCATGAAGAGTATGGATTGCCCATGCCCCATTTCGGCGTCCCCTTCGCCGTCGCCTACCCGTTCGCCTGGCTGATGGAAAAGCTCGACCCTGTCGTGCCGTGGGAGCCGCTGGTCACGCGCAGCATCGTGCACCTCATGGAGGAGACCGGCGCGGACAACAGCAAGGCGGAACGCTTGCTGGGTTATCGCCCTGCGCACGGCTGGCGCGAAGCGATACGCGCCCAGATGCAGGAAATGTCGCTGCGCCAGACGCGGCCCATGTCCATGGTGCGCCCGCTTGCCTGAATCATCGAGCCGATCGTCCTGCCTGTCATGGGGAACGCTTCAATCCGCGGCACTGTGAACGACCTTGGATAAAATGCGCACTATGGCGAGCAAAGGCGAAAAGACGCGTGCGGACATCGTGGCGTGCGCGCGGACACTGTTTTACGAGCATGGCTACGACGGCACCTCGTTCAGCCAGATTGTCGACGCGACCGGGCTGTTCCGGGGAAACATCTATCACTATTTCAAGACCAAGGATGACATCCTCGCTGCCGTCGTCGAGCGCTATCTGGCGGATTACCGGGCTTTGCTGGGCCGATGGGAGCGCGAGCATGACGAGCCGAAGGCCCGGCTGCGTGCGTTCGTCGACATGATCGCCGGCCGCAAGGCGGAACTGGTCCACTACGGCTGCCCCATCGGCAGCCTGAATACCGAATTGGGAAAAGAGCGGCACGAGCTTCAACGCGTGGCGCGTGGCCTGTTCGACCTTTTCCGGGGGTGGCTGGCCGCGCGCTTCGAAGAGCTGGGGCGTAGCAAGCAGGATGCAGACGCACTTGCCCTGCACCTTCTGGGTCGGGCGCAGGGCATCGCCGTGATTTCACATGTCTACCAGGACGCACGCTTGCTGGTACGCGAAGCCAGCCAGTTGAAAGACTGGATCGACCGGCTCTAGCGGCCGCCTGACCGTTTAGCTGTCAGGCGTGCCGGGTTGTTCCCGACCACAGCCACGCTGCGCCGCGCACGCCGCTGGAGTCGCCGTATTTAGGCGGCACCAGTTTGGTGTCCACACGATCGGAAAATACGTAGCGCGGCCATAGCCGCGGCACGGTGTCGTAGAGCCGGGCGATGTTGGAGAGCCCGCCGCCCAGCACGATGACGTCCGGGTCAAGCAGGTTGATGACGCCGGCGAGCGCGCGCGCCAAGCGTTCTTCATAGCGCGCGAGCGTGGCGCTGCAGGGCCCATAGCCCGCGTTCGCCAACTGCACGATCTCGTGCGCGGGCAACTCCTCGCCGCCGTAGCGCACGTGGTCGGCCGCCAGCGCCGGGCCCGACAGCCAGGTTTCGATGCAGCCTTTTTTTCCACAGTAGCAGGCCGGCGCGGCCTCGAGTTCGCGCGGGCTCGGCCAGGGGTGCAGGATGGCCTCGCCGGTGGCGGGGTGCTGGCCGGTGCCGGCGCGGTCGGCCTGGGCGTGGGCGAACTGGAAGTAGGGCAGCGGCGAGTGTCCCCATTCGCCGGCGATCGCGTTGGCGCCGCCGAGCGCGTGGCCGCGCACCACCACGCCGCCGCCGACGCCGGTGCCGAGGATCACGCCGAACACCGTATCCGCGCCGGCGGCCGCGCCGTCGACGGCCTCCGACAGGACAAAGCAGTTGGCGTCGTTGGCGAGCCGGATCTCGCGATTCAGGGCCTGTTCGAGGTCCTGCTGCAAGGGACGGCCGTTGAGGCAGGTCGAGTTGCAGTTCTTCATCAGCCCGCTGGCGGGCGAGATCGCGCCGGGGGTGCCGATGCCGATGCTGCCGCCCTGGCCGAGCTCGCTTTCGACCTGGTGCACCAGCGCGGCGACCGCGGCCACCGTGGCGAGATAGTCGTTTTGCGGGGTGGCTACGCGGCGACGCAGAACTTCGCGGCCGGCACCGTCAAGCGCGATGAGCTCGATTTTGGTGCCGCCGAGGTCGACGCCGAGGCGGAGGGAGGGAGCCGGGGTGCTAAAATCGCGCATTATTTTTGCGTTGGAATCGACATGGCAGGACATTCGAAATGGGCCAACATCCAGCACCGCAAGGGTCGCCAGGATGCCAAGCGCGGCAAGATCTTCACCAAGCTTATCAAGGAAATCACCGTGGCTGCCAAAATGGGCGGCGGCGATCCCGCGATGAACCCGCGGCTGCGGCTGGCAATCGAGAAGGGCAAGGCCGAGTCGCTGCCGAAGGACAACATTGAAAACGCGATCAAGCGCGGTACCGGCCAGCTCGAGGGTGTGAACTACGAGGAAGCGCGCTACGAAGGCTACGGCATCGGCGGCGTCGCGGTGATGGTCGACTGCTTGACCGACAATAAGGTGCGCACTGTCGCCGACGTGCGCCATGCCTTTACCAAGCACGGTGGCAACATGGGCACCGACGGCTGCGTGGCGTTCCAGTTCAAGCACTGCGGCCAGATCATCCTGGAGCCGGGCGCCAGTGAAGAGGCAGTGATGGAGGTGGCGCTGGAGTCGGGTGCCGACGATATCATCCCCAACGAGGACGGCTCGATCGAAG
>DATCTE010000379.1:0-2857 GCA_036568085.1 Thiobacillus sp. | reverse complement strand
GCTCACGGGCGCTGTCGTGCTCTCCGCCAACGGGGCGGCTTTAGCGGCATCGGCGCTTTCCGTGACCGGTGCGCTTTCCGCGACCGGGGCAGGTTCTGCGCTATCGCTGGCAGGGGCCGGCGCGGCAACAGTTTCCTTGCTTGCTGCGCTGGCTTCGGCTTCGCTGCTAGCAGCAGTCTGCGGCTGCTCGGCAATGTCGCTGGCCTGTTCAGTGATCGTCGCCTTTTCCGTGGCGGTAGCGACAGCAGTGCTGACGGCTTCGGTGCTGGCAACGGTATCAGGCGCGTTAGTGCCTTCCGTTTCAGCCGCATTGGTGCCGGTTACTTCGTCTTCATCATGACCACGGGCCTTTTCCTGCTCGCGTTCCTTGCGGCGCGGGCGATGACGCTCGCGGCGTGGACGATCATCACGCACTTCATTGCGGCGATCAGCCTCGGCACCGACGGCTACCGCCGGTTCATTACTTTCTTCATTCTGCTTTTCCGGGCGGCGCTCGCCACGTTCCTGACGTTCCGGTTTCGGACCGCGCTCCTGGCGTGGGCCACGCTCTGGACGCTCGCCGCGTTCCTGCCGCTCACCGCGTTGGCGGTTATCACCACGCTGGTTACGCTCTGGACGTTCGGCACGTTCCGGAGTCTGTTTTTCCTGGCGTGCAGGCTGCTCCGCACGGCTTTCACTGCGCGGGCTATCGTCGCGACCCTGCTTCTGGTTCTGCGGGCGCGCTTCATTGCGGTTTTCGCCACGTCCTTCGCCGCGGTCGTTGCGATTGCGGTTACGGTTACGGTTGCGATTGCGGCCATCGTTGCGATTCTGGCGGTTCTGTACCGGTGCCGGCGCCGGCTTTTCGGCTACTGGCGGTTCAGCAAACAGGGCTTTTAACCAGGCGACCAGGCGTGCAATTACACCAAGTTGGGTGGCGGCTGCGGCAGCAACCACTGGAGCGGGCGCTTCTGCGCGAGGTGCTGGCGCAGCAGTGTCCGGTGCAACCAGTTTCACTGCCGGCTGCTGAATCTTGATTTCCGCTTCAGTCACCGGTTCCTGCGAGGGATCATTGCTTTCCAGCAGGGAAACCTCATGGCTGATCAGTCCTTCCGCAACCTGATCATCGCGAATACGCTGCACTTCAAAGTGTGGTGTTTCCAGATTCGGGTTCGGGATCACCAGAATGCGGGTCTTGTAGCGATTTTCAAGATCACGCAGCTGCTGGCGTTTTTCGTTCAGCATGTAGGTCGCGACCGGAACCGGAACCTGTGCCTGAATCTCGCCAGTACGTTCTTTCATCACTTCTTCTTCGATCAGGCGGAGAATCGAAAGAGCCAGAGATTTGACGTCGCGGATGTGACCCTGACCGTTACAGCGAGGGCAGACGATGGAAGACGTTTCCCCCAGCGACGGACGCAAACGCTGGCGCGACAGCTCCATCAGGCCGAAGCGGGAAATGCGGCCGATTTGCACCCGGGCGCGGTCGGCCTCAAGTGCTTCACGCAGACGATTTTCAACTTCGCGCTGGTTGCGCTGTGGGCCCATGTCGATGAAATCAACCACGATCAGGCCGCCAATGTCGCGCAGGCGCAGCTGGCGAGCGATTTCGTCCGCCGCTTCAAGGTTGGTATTGAGGGCGGTTTCCTCAATGTCGGCACCCTTGGTGGCGCGCGACGAGTTGATGTCGATGGACACCAGTGCCTCGGTCGGGTCGATCACGATAGAACCGCCAGACGGCAGTTTCACTTCACGCTGGAAGGCCGACTCGATCTGCGATTCGATCTGGTAGCGGGAAAACAGCGGAATCTCATCCTTGTACTGCTTGATCTTGTTCTGGAAATCCGCCATCACCTGGGTCACGAAGCCCTGAGCTTCCTGATAGGTCTCGGTGGAGTCGATCAGCACCTCACCGATATCCTTGCGCAGGTAATCGCGGATGGCGCGGATGATAACATTCGATTCCTGATAGATCAGGAACGGCGCCTGGCGGCCCTTCGAGGCTTCATCAATGGAGCTCCACAGCTTGAGCAGGTAGTTCAGGTCCCACTGCAGCTCGGGGGCGCTGCGGCCGATGCCGGCCGTGCGGGCGATGATGGACATCCCGTTGGGGTACTCCAGCTGGTCCATCGCCTCCTTGAGCTCGGCCCGGTCGTCGCCCTCGATGCGACGGCTGACGCCGCCGCCGCGCGGGTTGTTGGGCATCAGCACCACGTAGCGGCCGGCCAGCGAGATGAAGGTGGTCAGCGCCGCGCCCTTGTTGCCGCGCTCTTCCTTCTCGACCTGGACCAGCAGTTCCTGGCCTTCGCGGATCGCCTCGCTGATCCGCGCCTGCGAGACCGAGACGCCCTGGGCGAAGTACTGCTTGGAGATTTCCTTGAACGGCAGGAAGCCGTGGCGGTCCTCGCCGTAGTCGACGAAGCAGGCTTCCAGCGAGGGCTCGACGCGCGTGACGACGGCCTTGTAGATGTTGCCCTTGCGCTGTTCGCGCCCTTCGATCTCGATTTCGTAGTCGAGCAGCTTCTGCCCGTCGACGATCGCCAGCCGGCGTTCTTCCGCCTGCGTGGCGTTGATCAGCATGCGTTTCATGATGCGTTTCCTTTGTTCAAACACAAGGACGCACGGACCACGGGCCCATGCGCCAACCTGCCGTGAACCAGCGGAAAGCGCGAACGAGGGGAGGAATTGCCGGAGAGCCGTTGACCCGCAGTTCGGGGAAGGCGTTCAACACAGGCAGGCACCAAGGTGCCGCGTCGAACCGCCAGGTCAGGGCGTAGGCGCGTGGAGGTGGGTGAACAGGGAAGGCTCGATGGCTGTCAATGACATGAATCTGGCCGGTGTCTCTCTGGCTTCACTTCGTCCTCACCCAGCCACGCAT
>DATCTE010000378.1:0-2317 GCA_036568085.1 Thiobacillus sp. | reverse complement strand
GGTCTCGCCCGCCAGCCGCGCGGCCTCGCGCTCGGCTGATTCGCGCGTCGGATGGACGAATCCCGGCCGCTTGTTGTGCGGGATCACGTGACGGAAATGGCGGTCGAACCATTCGTGCGAGAGCGTGACGTTGATGACGAGGCATTGGGGCATGATGTCAGTCCTGATGGTGCAAATACTGGCATACCTTGATCGCCTTGCGGTCGGCGTGGTCGTGGATCGCGCTCTTGTCGAGATCGTCGGCGAGGCACAGCAGGATCATCGCGTGACGCACGTCACCGAGTTCCTTTTCCAGTAGCCCGCGGTTCGTGTCACCGCCGTCAGGGTGCCGGCTTTCGTAGCCGTGCCGCAGAATCTTCCCGATGATCTGTTGCGCCTCGCCCATTTCTTCGAGCAATAGCGCGAGCCGTTCGGCCTCTGCTGGTGTCAGTTGGTTAAAATGTTTCATGCTGTCATTCCCTCCTGAATCTGCGCCTCGTGCGCGAAGTTGGCTTCGATCAGTGCCTGGGCGACCGGCGGGCAGACGCTGTTGCCGCACATGCGGACCTGCGCGGCTTTGCTGAAGCGTTCGCCGGCCGGGTCGTGCTCGATGATGTAGCTGTCCGGGAAGCCCTGCGCGCGGTAGAGTTCGCGCGGCTGGAGCATGCGCATACCGATGTCGGTGAGCACGTAGGTGGCGCCGTCGATGGTCACGGTGACCAGCTGCAGGCGGTCTTTGCTGGTGATGGTCGGCATGGGGTCGCGGGGATCGCGGCCGGTGGTGCCGCTGCCCTGGCCGTAGTAGGGTGCGAGCAGGGCGGCCACGAGGGCGGCGTGGGTGCCGCCGGCGCAGACGGTCGGCGCGGGGTCGCGCAGATCGCGCATGCGCTGGTCGCTGCCTTTCTGGTTCAACAGGTGCGCGGCGACGACGGCGTGATGATCGACGGCGGTGATGGTGCTGATCGGTTCGTGCATCGACGAGCCGGGCCGCTGGCCGCGGTCGCCGTAGTGTTTGGCGAGGAAGGCGGCGACGAGTTCGGTACGCGAAGTCACCAGCGCGTGCTCGCCGCGCTTTGCCGCGGTGATGGTCCGCAGCGGTTCGTGTAGCGAGTGGCAGCGGCTGTCGCCGGTGTGCGTCACAGGAATGATGAACGGATCGCCGGTCTCCAGTACAAACCGCTGCACCCCGCGCGCGATGCGCTTGAGCGTGTTCGGCGCCAGCTCTTTTTTGCGTTCGAAGATCGACGGCGCCGGAATATCCCAGTCGATGCATTCGGCGGCGGTGCGCCACGGTTGCAGCTTGCCGCTCTGCACGGCCAGGCTGTCGGGTGCACCGTGCGTCGGTTGCGGCCAGCGGATCGGCAGGCCGTCACGGCGCGCGATCAGGAACAGGCGGCGGCGGATGGTCGGGGTGCCGTAGTCGCAGGCGCGCAGCAGCTGGTGCTCGACCTTGTAGCCGAGGCGCGCGAGCTGGCGTTTGAATTCGTCGAACTGCTGGCCTTTGCGGAGCGGGCAGCGCATGCCGTCTTTCGTGAGCGGCCCCCAGTCGGCGAATTCCTCGACGTTTTCGAGCGCGATCACACGCGGGCGCAGGCGGCGTGCCCACTTCACGACAACCCAGGCCAGCCCGCGGCGGCCGCTGCTGACCGGTTTGCCGCCTTTGGCTTTGCTGTGATGCGTGCAATCGGGTGATGCCCACAGCAGGCCGACCGGTTGATGGCCGGCGACGGCGATGGGGTCGACCTTGAACACGGACTCGCAGAAATGCCGCGTGCCCGGGTGGTTCACGGTGTGCATCGCGACCGCTTCGGGATCGTGGTTCACGGCGATGTCGACGGCGCGGCCGAGCGCGGCCTCGATGCCGGTCGACGCGCCGCCGCCACCGGCGAACAGATCGATCACCAGTTCGTGGCCGAGGTGCAGGCGGTGTTGGGTCATGCCTTGCTCCGATAGGTCTTGGTCAATTTCGAATCCACGCACCGCCCGCGCACAAGCAGCAGCCGCGCGATACGCGCCCGGTCATGGTGGCTGTGGGTTGCCTGCCGCAGCAGGCCGAAATAGCTGTTCGCGGTTTCGTACAGGTCCGCGTCGCTGATCGTGCTCAGCCGGTGCAGGGCGTTGTTGTAGGTCCGCCTGCGCAGGGTGCGGCGCCAGGGCTTGATCACCTGGCCGACGAAGTCGATGCCGCGGTCGATGGGTTGCAGGATGGTCTTGGCCGGGTTCAGTTGTACGCCGAGCGTCGCCGGCAGGAATGCCTCGATCTGTTCGCGCGCGGCGTTCAGCCAGTGCGGATCCTCATGCAGCAGCACGAAGTCGTCGACGTAGCGGATGTAGTGCC
>DATCTE010000377.1:0-2426 GCA_036568085.1 Thiobacillus sp. | reverse complement strand
CGCCGCTCCGGTTCAGGCTGCGCCGAATTTCATGGATAACGTGATCATTGTGGCCAAGCGCGACCGCGCCGACGAGGTTCGCCAGGATCAACGCGACTCCCGTCGGGACGAGCGACGCGACGAGCGGCGCGATGCCAGGCGCGACCGAGGCGACGAGCCGCAAGGCTACGGCTACGGCTACGAACGTCGCCAGCAGCAACGATTTGAAGAGGACAACCGCACCCGCGGTCGTCACTGACCCCCTGCGGGGCATCAGCCTGCACTGAATTCACTGTAGCAAGGAGAGTAAGCATGAAAACACGCCTTCTGAACACGACCCTGGTCGCCACCCTGCTTGCCGCCAGCGGCGCCGCGCAGGCCGGCCCCGGCCGTTACGACCCGGATGGCTTCGTCACCCGCGCCCGCGTGATCTCAAGCACGCCGATCTACGACACGGTCAACGAACCGCGCCGTGAATGCTGGACCGAAACTGTCGGCTATGAAACGCGCAGCTACCGCGACGGCAACGGCGGCGGCGGCGCGATTCTCGGCGCCATCGCCGGCGGCCTGCTCGGTTCCACCATCGGCAAGGGCGACGGCAGGGTCGCCGCCGCCGCCGTGGGCGCGGCCACCGGCGCGGTGGTCGGCGACCGCTGGAATGGCGGCGGCACGCGTTACGAAGAAACGCGCCCGCGTCAGGTCGAGCGCTGCCGCGTCCAAGATGACTACCGTCAGGTGGTCAGCGGCTACGACGTGCGTTACCGCTTCCAGGGACGCGTGTACGCCACCCAACTGCCGTACAACCCCGGCAAGTGGCTGACCCTCAACGGGAATTTTTCGGTGAACGACGATCCGCGCGACGCGCGTTGGATTGCCCCTGACGACAACCGGGACGATTGACGCACCCGAGCGTCCACCTCAAGGCTGAAAGGAGAACCACCATGTTACGCAAACTGCTATTGGCAACCGCCCTGCTCACCGCGTCCGGCGCCAGCTTCGCCCACGGCGGCGACTATGGCTACGGCCGCGTGGTATCGGTCGAACCGCACTTCGTCATTTCGTTCGGCACGCGCCAACCCGACGGTTTCCGGGTCCTGTACGAATCCGGCGGCACCCGCTACTGGACGCACACATCGTACTACCCCGGTCCCACCATCGTGCTGCCGCCGCCCTACCGGGTCGAGCGTGTTTATTACCGCGATTACCGACGTGACTGGGATGACCGTGGTTGGAACCACCGCCGCGGCGGATGGGACGGCTGGCGCGACGAGCGCCGGGAACATCGCCGCGAGCACCGCCATCACGACGATGACTGAGCGCCGATCTATGGACCGATCCGCCCCTGAAACGGGACGGACCGGCTAGATTTCCACCCGCGAGCCGAGTTCGATCACCCGGTTCGCAGGCAAATTGAAGTATTCCACCGCACTGCCGGCATTGCGCGACAGCCAGCGAAACAGCTGTTCGCGCCAGTTGGCCAGCCCGCTGTCGATGGCCGGACTGGGCACGATGGTTTCGCGGCTCAGGAAATACGAGGTCTGCAGGGGCTCGAACGCCAAGCCGAACTGCGGCCCCAGCCCTTCAAGCGCGGCGGGCACGTCGGGACGATTCTTGAAACCGAAGGTGAGGGTCACGGCATAGGCTTCGTTGCCCAGCGGCTCGACCCGCATGCGCTCTTCGAACGGCACCCACGGTTCGGTCTCGATCCGGACGGTGAGAAACACCAGCCGCTCGTGCAGCACGCGGTTGTGGTTCAGGTTGTGCAACAACGCATGCGGCACGGTGTGTGCGCTGGCATTTAGAAACACCGCGGTCCCCGGCACGCGCGTCGGCGGATGCGCCATCAGGCCGGCGAGAAAATCGGTCAGTGGAATATCCGCCACGCCGATGCGCGCGAGCAGACTGCGCCGTCCGCGCACCCAGGTCCGCATGACAACGAATACCAGGCTGCCCAAGGCCAGGGGAAACCAGCCGCCTTCGGTGATTTTCAGCAAACTGGAGGAAAAGAACGCAGCGTCGATCAGCAGGAATACGCCGGTCGCCGCGAGGCTGCCGGACAGTCCATATCCCCATCCGTAATGAATGACGAAAAAGGTGAGCAGCGTCGTCACCAGCATGGTGCCGGTGACGGCAAGGCCGTAGGCGGCAGCGAGCTGGTCCGACTTGCCAAAGCCGGCGACCACCGCCACGACGAGCACGAACAACAGCCAGTTGACGACCGGAATGTAAATTTGTCCGAACGCCCTGGACGACGTTTGCACCACCTGCATGCGCGGCAGGTAGCCCAGTTGGATGGCCTGGCGCGTGAGCGAGAATGCGCCGGTGATCGTGGCCTGGGAAGCGATCACGGTGGCAGCGGTGGCCAGCAGTACCATGGGATAGAGCGCCCATTGCGGGTAAAGCAGGAAAAACGGGTTGCTCAAAGCTGTAGGCGCGCGCGACAGCAG
>DATCTE010000376.1:0-9405 GCA_036568085.1 Thiobacillus sp. | reverse complement strand
CATGGATGGGACTCCTTGGTTTTGAGATTTAGCAAGGCTTTAGCCGAGGCAGTCTTCGCCCAGCGCAATTCGGCGCCCTCGCGCAGGCTGTCCAGAATGGCCGTGAAATCGAGCGGGAATCGCTTGGCGAGCCGCCCCGCCCGTTCTTCCAGCTGTTCCCAATCGAGGGAACAGCCGGCTTCGACAAAAGCAAAAGCAATATGGTTATCGCCCCCGGGAACCGTCCCCACCTGTACGCGTCCCGCGAAGGCTTCGTTCAGCAAGGCCAGGTGCCTGGACCAGTATTTCCTTGGCCCGGCGAAGTTGGCGACAAGCAGGCCGCCCGGCCTGAGCCGGTTGCGCGCCGCCCGGTAGAAGCCGCGATCGAGAAAAGTCGGGGCAATGCCCTTGTCGTCGAAGCCGTCCAGCAGCAGAACGTCGGTATCGCCTTCCGCGGCGGGCAGATACGCGGCCGCATCGGCCTGGACGATCGCCAGGCGTTCGTCGACGGGGACGCCGAACGCCTCACGCAGCGCGATGACATCGGGATTCACCTCGACGACGGTCAGGCGTGCGCGCGGCAGATGACGGTGGCAGAACTTGGCCAGCGAACCGCCCCCCAATCCGACCATCAACACATGAGCCGGTTTGGGTACGAACAGCAGAAAGGCCATCATCTTGCGGGTGTAGGCAATATCGAGGGCGAAGGGATCGTCGATGCGCATGGAACTCTGGATGAAATCCAGACTGAACAACAGTTGCCGCGTCTCGCCGTCGTCGATGATGAAAGGCCGGGCGTAGCGGCCGGCCAGGATCTGCTCATAGAGCGCCACGGGGTCGCTCTGAGCCGGTTCGAGCACGCGCACTTTGACCGGCTCGCCCGACACTTTGCCGGGCAGTTCCAGCAGCGGGATGCGGCTTGGGTGGTCAACGATTCCTGAGTGAGACACGTGCTGCAAAGGCCTATGAACGTCTGCCAATCACACCTGGCAAAAATTGATATCGATGGGTAGGGTCATATCAAATGACATTCATATGATAATACAATTATCATATTATCCCTATCGTTGCGTATATCGAGCCGTTCCATGGAAAACCGTACCGCCAGGATGACGATCCTGATCGATCCGACCAAAAAACAAATCTTCGAGGACATCTGTTCCCGGCAAGACCTCACGTCATCGCAGGTGATACGCAAGCTGATGCGCCAATACATCATCGACAATGCGGGGGCGCGCGAACTGCCCGAGTGGCTGGCCGGGCACGCCGCCAAGGCGGGAAGCCCATCGCAGTGAGCAGGCAGCCGTTTTTCTACTGGGAAGGCGAGACGCTGGTGCTCAATGTGCTGGGCAAGCCTAGCGCAAAACAGGATGCCATCGGCAAGCCCAAGGGCCATCAACTCAAGATCAGCGTCACCGCAGCCCCGCGCGCGGGCCGGGCAACGGATCACATGGTGCGTTTTCTGGCCGGGGAATTCGGCGTGGCCTCGGGCGACATCGACGTCGTCTTCGGCCGCATGAACGTGAACAAGCAGCTGCGCATCAAGTCGCCCAAACGGCTGCCAGCGGTCTTTGCGCAGCAGGAATTGATCTGACAGCCGTTTAGCGGGTCAGGCCTGCGTAGAGCAACGGCAGTTTTTGGCTACGGCCGCCGCTTCGCGGCTTAACGCCGGCTGCTGCGCCGGCATTAGCCTGCGCCGAAAGCACCCGCCTCATCGTGTCAAACCCGCATAAAGAAGCGGGAGCTTTTCCGGCAGCCGCTGCACGTGGTCGACCACCATGTAGTTCTTCTGCCCGAAGATGCGGCTGACGTAGTTGTCGGCGCGCGGGTCGAGGCTCATGCAGTAGGTCGTCACGCCGTTGCGGGCAATTTCCTCCACTGCCTTCTTGGTGTCGTAGCGCAGGTACTGCGGGTCGCGCACGTCGATGTCGGCCGGTTCGCCGTCGGTGATGACGATCAGCAACTTCTTCGCCGAGCGCTGCAGCTTCAGATGATGGCCGGCGTGGCGGATCGCCGCGCCCATGCGGGTCGACAGCTGGCCGGTCATGCCGGCGAGCTTGGCCTTCGGTACCTCGTCCCAGTGCTGGTCGAAGTCCTTGAACCGGTAGTACTCGACATCGTGGCGGCCGTCCGAGCAGAAACCGTGGATCGCGAACGGATCGCCCACCTTGTTGATGGCATCGGCCAGCAGCACGCAGGCCTGCTGCGTGAGTTCGCGCACCGAGTATTCCTGGTCCTGCACCTTCTCGTTGGTCGATTCCGACAGGTCGAGCAGCACCAGGATCGAGAAGTCGCGCGTCTTCCTCACCGAACGCATCATGATGCGTGGGTCGGGCTGGTTGCCCAGCCGGATGTCGATGAAGCTGGCGATCGCCGCGTTGATGTCGATCTCGTCGCCGTCCTCCAGCTTGCGGATGCGCTGCACGCCCTGCGGCTGCATCGCGTCGAGCAGGAATTTCATGCGATGGATTTCGCGCTTGTACTTGGCGGTAATCGCGTCGATGATTTCCAGTTCGCCCGACTTGGCGCGCTTCTCCAGCACGGTCGCCCAGGCCGGGCGTTCCAGCTGGATCTGGTAGTCCCATTCCGAATAATGGAAGGGGTCGGACACCGGCTCCTTGCCTTCCATCTCGTTGAAGCTCTTGCCGTGGCTCTCGTCGCCGATGTTCTCGTAGGGGAAGAGCTCGGTGCTCAGCACCCAGATTTCCTCGGCATCGTCACCCGCAGTTTCAACGTCGATCTCGTTGATCATCTCCATCACGCTGACATTCTTGCGAACCTGCTTGACGCTCTCGTAGCCGGCGCCCGCAGCCTTGTCGAAATCAAATTCCTCGAATTCCCAGAAGTAGCGGTTGTCGTCGCGGTAGGGCGCGGCGAGGATGTCGGTGCGCGGGTTGAACGGGATTCTTTTCTCGGTCAGGCTGTGCGCAAGTTGCACGCCGATTTCCCACGAAATCTGGTTGTCGCCGAGGCGGTCCTGCGCGGCGGCAAACAGCGCGCGGCCCTCGACGATCCACGGGTCGTTATCCTGGTAGGTTTCGTCCAGCAGCGCGCGGGCCAGGCGGTTGAGATAATCGCCGACGCTTGCATTCATTTCCGGCATGGCGACATGCAGCCTGCTCCAGAGCTGCTTCAGGCCGGGGAAACGACGGATCGACAGCGCCTCCACCCGCGCGTCCTCGATCACCGAAATCACCGCCATCTGCATCGGGTTGAGCGCTTCCGCGGAAATCGGCAGCTTCGTTTCAACCACATGCGCGGCGCAGTGCGCGGCGGCGGCGCGATAGAGTTCGAGACCCGACACGGGCTCCTGCCCGTCGACCGTCCAGTCGTCGAAGGCATCCGGCATATGCAGCAGGTAGTCCTCGATGTAAGGCCGATAACCTTCACGCGATTCGAAATCGCCGGAGGTCGGGCGCATGAAGAAATCGCGCGCCCACAATGCGCGCAGGTACATGTTGATGCGACGCTGCACGTCCACCAGCAGCGTGCCCTTGCGCTCCTTCTGCAGCATCGCCAGCGACTCTTTCGACTCCAGGCCGAAGTAGCGGATCTGCTCTTCGTAGTTGGTGCGGTGCGCGTGCGCACCCCACAGCGCCCAGCGTCGCAGGCCACCGAGCGTGAGATGCTGGAACAGCACTTCCAGCTTGTCGAGCATCGGCCGCACCCCGCGCGGCGCCTGCGCTAGCAGCGTGCTGATGAACTGCAGATACTTGAGGAACAGGTCCGCATCGCCCAGCCGGTTGGCGGCGGTCGGCGCGCTGGCGAGCAGCAGCTCGATCACCGCACCCGAGGTTTTCGAGGCCAGCATCAGCGAGGCAGTGGCGAGGTCGGCCACCACGTCCTCACCCACTTCCTTGGCGACCTGCGGCGCTTTCTCGATCCAGGTTTCCACCAGCGAATCGCCACGGCCCAGACCCCGTATGGCCGACACGCCCTTGAGGTAGTTATCCAGGCCGCGCGGGCTGAACACCTTGGTTGCGTCGTGCCACGTCGCGTTCAACGCGCTGCGGGTGTGCTCGGACAGGTCTTCCAGCAGTTCAGCGTAGTCTTCGAGTTTGATCGACATGATTTGGTGAGTCGTGAGTGGTGAAAGGTGAGTGGTGACGGGCCGGTTTTATCCGCTTACCACTCACCACTTACTACTTACTCAAAAAAACGTTGACACCGCCGCGTCCAGCGCGTCGCGCATGTCGGGATCGTCGGTGATCGGGCGCACCAGCGCGACGCGGCATGCGGCCATCGGGTTGACGCCCTTGGCGATCAGCGAGCCTGCGTAGATCAGCATGCGGGTCGACAGGCCTTCGTCGAGGCCGTGGCCTTTGAGGTTGCGGCTGCGCTCGGCGATCGACACCAGCTTGCCGGCGATGTCGGCGTTGACGCCGGACTCGTGCGTGACGATCTCGGTTTCGATGGCGTGCTCGGGATAGGTGAAGTCGAGGCCGCCGAAACGCTGCTTGGTCGACTGCTTCAGATCCTTCATCAGGCTCTGGTAGCCGGGGTTGTAGGAAATCACAATCTGGAAATCCGGGTGGGCGTGCACCAGCTCGCCCTTCTTTTCCAGCGGCAACACGCGGCGGTTGTCGGTCAGCGGGTGGATCACCACGGTGGTGTCCTGGCGCGCTTCCACCACTTCGTCCAGGTAGCAGATCGCTCCATGGCGGGCAGCGATGGCGAGCGGGCCGTCCTGCCATTCGGTGCCGGAGGCGGACAGCAGGAAACGGCCGACCAGGTCGGACGCGGTCATGTCCTCGTTGCATGCCACCGTGATCAGCGGCTTGCCGAGCTTCCACGCCATGTACTCGACGAAGCGTGTCTTGCCGCAGCCGGTCGGGCCCTTGAGCATCATGGGCATGCGCACCGAATAGGCGGCTTCGTACAACTCGACCTCGTCGGCGACGGGACGATAGTAAGGTTCTTTGGTGATGCGGTACTGATCGACGATGTTGCTCATGGAGGCTCCTTGAAAGTGGGGCTTATTTGTCCGCGAATGACGTGTTTTTCAGCGCACGCGCCATTCGCGGGCAAACAAAAAGCCCCCGCGCCCTGCGGGCGACGGGGGCTATTACGGTCTCCCGTCGCGACTTAAACGGTCTTGCCGCGGAAGATCACCATCGACGCGCCCTGGCTTTGCGAGAAGTTGTCGTAGCCAATCAGACGGACGTGGTTGTTGGGGTTGGCCTTGTGGCAGGCTTCGGCCTCAGCCAGCACGCGGTTGATGTCGGTTTCACCGAACATCGGCAGCTTCCACATGTACCAGTACGAGTCCATCATGTGCTCGGGCTCGGTATGCTCGATCGCCGGGTTCCAGCCTTTTTTCACCAGGTACTCGACCTGCTTCTTGATGTTGTCCATCGTCATCGCGGGCAGGTAGGAGAAGGTCTCGAACTTGCGGCTGGCGGGATCGCTCAGCCGGCTTTTGTAATCCATCACTTCAGACATTTTGGTTCCTTTCTAACTAGGAATTAGGATTTAGGATCTAGGGACTAGGGTGAGGCAGGTTTCCCCTAGCCCCTAATTCCTAGTTCCTGGTCCCTTGATTACTTGTGGGCGACGTCCAGCTTGTCGACGGTGTCGAACTCGAACTTGATCTCTTTCCACGTTTCCATGGCGATCTTCAGTTCGGGGCTGTGCGCGGCAGCAGCGGTCAGGATGTCCTTGCCTTCCTTCTCGATGGCACGGCCCTGGTTGCGGGCTTCCACACAGGCTTCCAGCGCGACGCGGTTGGCGGCGGCGCCAGCAGCGTTGCCCCAGGGGTGGCCCAGCGTACCGCCACCGAACTGCAGCACGGAGTCGTCACCGAAGATGGAGACCAGTGCGGGCATGTGCCACACGTGGATGCCGCCAGACGCAACCGGGATCACGCCGGGCATGGAACCCCAGTCCTGGTCGAAGAACAGGCCGCGCGAACGGTCTTCGGCAATGAAACCGTCACGCATGGTGTCGATCCAGCCCAGGGTCGCTTCGCGGTCGCCTTCCAGCTTGCCGACGACGGTACCGGAGTGCAGGTGGTCACCACCCGACAGACGCAGCACCTTGGTCAGCACGCGGAAGTGGATACCGTGGTGCGGGTTGCGGTCGAGCACGGCGTGCATGGCGCGGTGGATATGCAGCAGCATGCCGTTGTTGCGACACCAGTTGGCCAAACCCGTGTTGGCCGTCAGGCCGCCGGTCAGGTAGTCGTGCATGATGATCGGTGCGCCGATTTCCTTGGCGAACTCGGCACGCTTGTACATCTCTTCCGGGGTCGGAGCGGTCACGTTCAGGTAGTGGCCCTTGCGCTCGCCGGTCTCGCGTTCGGCCTTCAGGGTCGCTTCGTGCACGAAGGCGAAACGGTCGCGCCAACGCATGAAGGGCTGGCTGTTGACGTTCTCGTCGTCCTTGGTGAAGTCCAGACCACCGCGCAAACACTCGTACACCGCGCGGCCGTAGTTCTTGCCTGAGAGACCCAGCTTGGGCTTGATGGTGCAGCCCAGCAGCGGGCGGCCGTACTTGTTCATGATGTCGCGCTCGACCTGGATGCCGTGGGGTGGGCCGCCGCAGGTCTTCACATAGGCAATCGGAAAGCGCACATCCTCAAGACGCAGGGCGCGCAGGGCCTTGAAACCAAACACATTGCCCACCAGCGAGGTCAACACGTTGACCACCGAACCCTCTTCAAACAGGTCCATGGGGTAAGCCACGAAGGCGTAGAAGCAGGTGTCGTCGCCCGGCACGTCCTCGATCCGGTAGGCGCGTCCCTTGTAGAAATCCAGGTCGGTGAGCAGGTCGGTCCAGACCGTGGTCCAGGTGCCGGTGGACGACTCGGCCGCCACGGCAGCCGCCACCTCTTCACGGTCCACGCCGGGCTGGGGTGTGATCTTGAAGACGGCGAGGATGTCGGTGTCTTTAACTGCGTACTGCGGCTCCCAATAGGTGCTGCGGTATTCCTTGACGCCGGCGTTGTAGGTTTTCGTGGCCATTCGGGCTTGCTCCTGTGTGTGGTGATCGGATCAAGATCAGGGCAGCGCTTGCGCCTTCTGAGCGAAGGTTTCGTGAACGCAACCACCTGAACTGGAGCAAATTGTTGACGGCCATAAAAATAAATAAAAGTAAAATATATCGACCGTAATCTTTTACTTTGATCTATCTATAGAGCAACATCGGCATGAACCTGCGCCACGCCACCTTGCATCAATTGCGCATCTTTCATGCGGTCGCGCAACACAACAGCTTCGCCAGGGCCGCCGAAGCACTGCACCTCTCCCCCCCCACCCTCTCGCTGCAAGTCAAGCAGTTGTCGGAGACGCTGGGGCAACCGCTGTTCGAGCAACTGGGCAAAAGAATCTTCCTCACGGCAGCCGGCGCCACGCTCGCTGAAGCCTGCGCCGATATCGAATCCCGCATGGAGCAGCTCTCGCAAGACCTGTCTGCCTTGCAGGGCGTGGAGCGGGGCCACTTCAAGCTGGCCATCCTGACCACCGTGAAGTACACCGTGCCCAAGCTCTTGGGTGGCTTCTGCGCCGCCCATCCGGGCATCGAGGTGGCCATGGTCGTTGGCAACCGCGAAAATCTTCTGCAGCGCGTGGCCAACAACCTCGACGATCTCTACATCATGGGCCAGCCACCGGACAACCTTGATCTGGTGTGCGAAGACTTCGCCGACAACCCGCTCGTTCTGGTCGCACCACCCAGCCACCCACTGGCGGGGAAAAAGCGCATCGCGCCCGAGCGCCTGGCCGGTGAGCCTTTCATCCTGCGCGAACCGGGTTCGGGCACCCGCCTCACTGCCGAACGCTTTTTCTCGGAAAAGGGTATCCAGCTCAAGACCCGCCTCGAAGTGGGGAGCAACGAGGCCATCAAGCAGACCGTGGCCGGTGGGCTCGGCCTGGCGGTCCTATCGGCCACCACCGTGGTCTCGGAGCTGGCCTTGGGCGAACTGGTGCAGCTCGATGTCCGGGGCTTCCCACTGATCCGACGCTGGCATGTCGTCTACCCTCGGGGAAAACGCCTGTCGGCCGCCACGCTGGCCTTCAAAGACTGGCTCTTCGAACACCGCCCAGGCAGTCACACCTGAGGTTCAGTCCTCGTCAAGGGCTTCGCTGGGCAACGGCGTGATCAAGACTTGATCAATGCGCCGCCCCTCCAACGCCAACACCTCAAATCGCCAGCCAGCACATTCGACCGACTGCTGCAATCCGAGCAGGTCCCCTGCCACCGCCTGCATCAAGCCCGCCACCGTGTTGTAGCGCCCCTTGTCCTCGTCGGGCAAGGCATCGATGTCAAAGCGCGACTTGAGCTCGGCCACCGGCATCCCGCCATCCACCAGCCAGGAACCGTTTTCCTTGGGGATTGCCCAGGCGTCCACCGGTTGCTCGGGTGAGAGCTCCCCTGTGATGGCCTGCAGCATGTCCAGCGGCGTGACCACGCCCTGCACCACGCCATATTCGTCCACCACAAAAACAATGCGGGTGGACCGGATGCGGAACTGCTCCAGCAACTCCATGCCGGTGAGCGTTTCGGGAACAAACACCGCCGGCAGGGCGTGCTGACGAATCTCGTCTGTGTGCAACCCCTGGGACTGCAGCGACAGCAGGAACGGCAAGTGGATCACCCCCACCACATCGTCCAGCCCGTCGCGACACACCGGGTACCAGGAGTGTCCCTTGGCCCAGGCTTTTTGCACCGCAGAGTCCACGGTTTCCTGCGCGTCCAGCCATTCGATTTCCGAATGCGGCACCATGATGGAGGTGAGCTGGCGGTCATCCAGAAGAAACACATTGCGCACCATCTGATGCTCATGCTCTTCGATCAGCCCCGCATCCACCCCCTCTTCGAGGCTGGCGTTGATCTCCTCTTCGGTCACGTGTTGCACCGCATTGGTGTCGATGCGCAGCAGCTTCAATACCGCGTGGGTGGTGTGTGAGAGCAACCACACAAACGGCCGCGCCGCCTTGGCCACGAACGTCATCGGGCGCGACACCCAGCGCGCCACGGCTTCCGGATAGAGCTGCCCGATGCGCTTGGGCACCAACTCGCCAAAGACGATGGTGATGAAGGTGATCACCACCACCACCAGCGCTGTGCCCACAATACCGGCACTCGACTCGGCCATGCCCCAGGCCTGAAGGCGCAAGGCCAGGTCATCACTGAAGGCGGCCTCTCCGACAATGCCGTTGAGCATGCCAATTGAGGTGATCCCCACCTGAATCGACGACAGAAACTGGGTCGGGTCATCCAGCAGCTTGAGCGCTGTGCTGGCCCCCTTGTCGCCTGCTTCGGCCATGGCCGTGAGTCGGGCCTTGCGGCTGGATGCCAGTGCCAGCTCCGACATGGCGAACGCGCCATTGAGCAGGGTAAGAAATACGATGATGAGAGTATCCATAATGAAGGGCTGTTTTCTCCTTTCTCCCGTTGCGGCACAGCCGCGCGGAAAGCCCCGATGGC
>DATCTE010000375.1:0-2140 GCA_036568085.1 Thiobacillus sp. | reverse complement strand
GCCCCCCTTCACCGGCTTTGCAACCGGCATGAACCTAATCGCCCCCCTCATCACCCCTGACACCACCCTGCTGGATATCAGCTTCACCAGCAAGAAAAAACTGTTCGAACACGCAGCCGACCTGTTCGCCCGGACCTACGGTCTCAAAGCCTCCGATATCTTCACCAGTCTGTTCGAACGTGAACGGCTGGGATCGACCGCACTCGGCCACGGGATTGCCATTCCGCACGGGAGGATCAAGGGCCTGAAGGATGCATGCGGCGCATTTTATCGACTGGAGACCCCGCTCGAGTTCGACGCCCCCGACAACCAGCCGGTGAGCTTGTGTTTCATCCTGCTGGTCCCCAAGGATGCCAACGAAAGGCATCTGCAGATTCTGGGCGAACTGGCGCAGCTGTTCGGCGACGAGGCCATGCGCGCAAGAATGCTGGACGCCGCGACCCCGCCCGATTTGCTCGCACTGCTCAAATCATGGTCAAGCTGAGTGCACAGGCCGGCGTATGGATGGCCAACTAAGTCACGTTTCGGTCGAGACCCTGTTCCGCGATCTGGCGGATCAGCTCGGCCTGCAATGGGTGGCCGGACGCAATGGGGGCGAGCGCACCCTGTCCTCCGAAACCATCCAGAAACCGACGCTGGCGCTCATCGGGCATCTGAATTTCGTGCACCCCAACCGGGTGCAGGTCCTGGGCTGTGCCGAAATGGACTATCTGCGCGGCCTGTCCGAGCCCAGCCTGCAGGAAGCCATCGACCACCTGTTTTCGAATGAGCTCGCGGCCATCGTCATTTCCAATGGCGAGGCCGTCCCGGCGGTCTTGCGCGAAACCGCCGAACGCACCGGAACGCCCTTGTTCACCTCGACGCTCGCCAGTCCGGTCCTGATGTCCTATCTCGGCCACTACCTCACGCAAAGCCTGGCCGAAACGACCTCGCTGCATGGCGTGTTTCTCGAAGTGCTGGGAATGGGGGTCCTGATCAAGGGCGACGCCGGCGTGGGGAAAAGCGAACTGGCGCTGGAACTCGTCACGCGCGGCCACCGCCTGGTGGCCGACGACGTCGTCGAACTCAAGCACGTCGCGCCGGAAACGCTCGAAGGCAACTGCCCGTCGCTGCTCCGCGACTTTCTGGAAGTACGCGGCCTCGGCATTCTCAACATCCGCTTTCTGTTCGGCGAAACGGCGGTCAAACTGCAAAAGAACCTCAGGCTGATCGTCGAACTGGTGCATCCGGAGGAAGTCGGCGAGGTCGGGCTCAACCGCCTCGACATGGTGGCATCGGCCGAAACCATCCTCGGCGTCGCCATCCCCAAGGTGCGCATTCCGGTTGCAGCCGGCCGCAACCTTGCCGTGCTGGTCGAGGTGGCCGTGCGCAACCACATCCTCAAGAGCCGCGGCATCAACCCGGTCGAACAGTTCATCAAGCGCCAGCAGGCCGCCATCGACGGAGACAATTGATGCAGATCGTCTTGGTATCAGGCTTGTCGGGTTCGGGCAAGAGCATCGCCATCGCGGTGCTGGAAGACGTCGGCTACTACTGCGTCGACAATCTGCCCCTGGCCATGCTGCAACCGCTGGTCGATTATCTGCAGCACGCGGGGCATGAGCGCATCGCCATTGCCATCGATGCCCGCAGCAGCGCGAGTTTCGCGCAACTGCCGCAGATTGCGGAGGATCTGCGCAATCAGGGCGTCGACCTCAGGGTGATATTTCTCGAGGCCAAGACACTGACGCTGGTCCAGCGCTTTTCCGAAACGCGGCGGCGCCACCCGCTCTCCAGCGACGCGGTTTCGCTGCAGGAAGCCATCCAGCTCGAGCGTGAGATGCTGGCCGACATCGCGCCGCTGGCGCACCGCATCGACACCAGCGACCTGTCCGCCGCGGCGCTGCGCCTGTGGATCAAGGACCTGATCGGGCAGGACCGCTCGCGCATCACGCTGCTGTTCGAGTCCTTCGGCTTCAAACACGGCATCCCGCTCGACGCCGACCTGGTGTTCGACGTGCGCTGCCTGCCCAACCCGCACTACGTCGCCGAACTCAAGCCGCTCACCGGCTGCGACCAGCCCGTGCAGGACTACATCGAATCCAGCCCCGATGCGATGGCGCTCTTGGCCGACATTCGCGGCTTCGTCGAAAACTGGCTG
>DATCTE010000374.1:0-2096 GCA_036568085.1 Thiobacillus sp. | reverse complement strand
GCCATGCACGAAGCGCCGGCCTCGCCGTGGACGCTCGAATCCCTGGCTGGCGTCGCCGGCATGTCGCGCAGCCGCTTCGCCGAAGTGTTCGCCGAACGCGTGGGCACGCCGCCTTCAAGCTACCTGGCCGGCTACCGCATCACCCTGGCGCAGGAAGCCCTGCGGCGCGGCGAGCGACTTGAACGCATCGCCCAGCAGGTGGGTTACGGCAGCGCGGCGGCGCTGTCGCGGGCGTTTACGTCGGTGTGCGGGGTGTCGCCACGGCAGTGGCTCAAGGCGAATGACGACGCTGGTGCCGCCGCCGTTCATAGGTAAGCACGAACAGCACCAGGGAAACGCCGCAGGCCGTTGCCATGATCTGGCTGGCGGACCAGCCGTCGAACACGCTCCAGGCCAGCACGGCGATGTAGCTGGTCATCAGGCTCACGTACACGACGGCGTTGTGGAGCAGCGCCCGTCGTTCGGCCGGGCTGCGGGCCTTGCGCAGGTAACCGCGCATTTCCCACACGCTGGCCGCAAGCACCAGGCCGATGGCGGCGAACAGGCCAGTCAGCGTGCCCAGGGATACCTTCGCCGCCAGGCCGGCGGCGCCCGATTTGGCGGCGCCGGTGCCCGCTGCCGCAGCGGTTGCCGTTGCCGGCACCGACATCACGATCGCCGTGCCCAGGGTCGCGGTGAAGGCCACGCCCGGCGCGCTACTGCGGGCCGCGTCGGCGAAGCGCTTCAGCAGTTCGGCGCGCAGGCTGTCGCGGCCTCGCTGCAGGCGCTTGCGCACGGCGGCGTCGCTGACGCCCAGCAGCGCTGCGACCGACTGGCTGCGTTCGCCTTCGCGGTAATACAGCAACAGGACGTCGCGGCTGGTTTCCGGGATCTCGTCCAGGGCTTCCGCCAGCAGGCTGGCCTCGTGTTCCCGCGCGAAGGTTTCGGCGGGGCCATGCTGCGGGTCGCCGGCGACATCGGCCAGGTAGTCCATCGGGTCCACTGGCGTTTCGCGGTAGCGCCCGGCGCGTACGTGGTCGATGGCGCGGTTGCGCGCCACCTGCCGAAGCCAGGGCAGGAAGCTGCCGGCACTGCCCAGCTGCCCGATGCGCTGCCAGGCGGTGAGAAAGGTGTCCTGGGCGATGTCTTCGCTGGTGTGCAGGTCGCGCGTGATTGCCATCGCGACGCTGGCGACCATGCGCTGGGTGGCGGCGACCAGGCGGCCGTAGGCGACTGTATCGCCGTTGCGGGCCGCCGGAAGGTCGCGCTCGATCAGGGTATTTAGGACGTCGGGGGTCATGGCCGGGCTCGTTGGGTGTGTGCTGGAATCAACGAGCGTGGGCGGGATTTGTGACTGACGGCGATTCAGGCAGCGACATCCACGTAGTCAACCTGCGCCAAAGGCGGAGGAATCGGCTCTCCGTCCTCCTGCATACCTGCGAGGTGCCAGCCGATGGCCTCTTGAATGCGCTTGTGGACGATATCGACAGTTGCGCCCGTAGCCACGCACCCCGGGAGGTCAGGCACCCAGGCACCAAAGTTGTTTTCCGACTTCACAATCACAATGGCGTATCGCATGGCGTTCATTTCCGGAATCCGGCTTGGCGGAGGATGCTCTTGTGCAAGTCATGCTGCAAGTCGTCACCCGGGTGCCCGTTGACCGTAACGCGGCCGGGTTTCACCGGATGCCTGAACTGTCGATGGCTCCCTTTCTGGCCTACCTTTACCCAGCCGTCCCGCTTGAGGAGCGCAAGTATCTCTCTGACCTTGGGTGGCATGAAGCGACTCCCATGGGAATCGCTTCACGGTGGACCGGCACAGGCGGGCCTCCTATCGGAGTAGTCCTCCTGGGCGTTCAGAAGGGACGTTGAAGTACTTCAGCGAAAATGGGTGAACTCTGGCAGCGACTTGCGGTGGATGTCCGGCACCTGGCAGCCCGGCGCGGGGTGGCCGACGACCAGCAGCAGGTAGGGCACTTCGTTGCGCGGGCGATCGAGCAGTTCGTTGAGGAAGGCCATGGGGCTGGGCGTGTGCGTCAGCGTGGCCAGGCCGGCCTGGTGCAGCGCGGCGATGAGCATGCCGCAGGCGATGCCGGTGGATTCGTGCGGGTAATAACG
>DATCTE010000373.1:0-9399 GCA_036568085.1 Thiobacillus sp. | reverse complement strand
ACGCACAGCCGAAGCTGTGCGTTTCCAGTCAGTCGTCATCCAGATCAACTACCCGGATCAAACCGGCATCCGGATTCAGCCATGACTTAGATCAACTTGCGGCGACGGACGGCGAAGCCAACCAGGCCCAGACCGGCCAGCATCATGCCGTAGGTCGAAGCCTCAGGCACAGCTGCCACAGTAGCTACACCCGTGAGGTGCATGGAGTACTGCACACCTTGGAAGCTGCCGCTCGGAACGGTTGCCGTGTAGTCCAGCGTATAGCCGTGACCCGAGACGCCGTCCCAAGTGAGGTTCGCCACGCTGTTGGTGAAGGTGGTGGTGGACATGCCTGCAGCTGCAGCGTTCAACGGGTTCCATGCACCACCGGCACCCATGTTGATGTCACCGCCATTCCAGTTCACAGTCATGCCGCTGAAGTCCAGACCGCCGGTACCACCGGTGATTGCGGTCACCGGCGTATAGTTGTACCCAGGACCGCTGAAGAATGACCATTGTGCAACCATTCCGCCCAGTCCCTGGTTAGCGCCAATGACGATGCCGCCATCCGAGCCGGGAGCCAGCGCAACTTTCTCGCTGAGTTGGATTTTGGAGTCACCGTTGTTATCCATGGCGAACCAGGAAGTGGTGCCGGCCAGTGCAGTACCGGAAGAGCCCACAGCACCGGTAACGATGGACAGCGTGCTGCCGTTGGTCAGGGTTGCAGCCGTTGCGCTCATCGCGCCCATGATGCCAACGCTACCGATTGCCAGTGCGAAAATTGTTTTTGTGAAGTTCATCTTGTAAATCTCCTCATGTAGAAAGTATCGATCGATCAAACAGCTACATCCTCCTGCCACACGGTGCATTACTCTTGCATTGTACCGAACAAACCCTTTCGCGGCGTCTCTCACTTAGCAATGCCCGTTCCAGCTTTGCGGCACTTTTACTTATGGGCTTAACAATCAAGCATTTAAGAATTGAATTTAGTTTCTTTTGATGGGTCGACTGGTAGGTTCGAACTATTCATGTAAAAAAATCCGACAAAATCCTTTGACTAAGCATATGAAAAATTGGCCGCAGTTAAAAAAACCCCAGAAGAAAAACAGCTTGGAATAAATTTAATTCAATCAGATCAACAAGAACTATGCATTCGGCCTGCCCACAAATCATGTGTAAAATTTATCGACAAATTTATATTGATCAACACTTTTAATGCTGCTATAAATCTTGTTTAGCGTGGCCCACCCGATTGGTCCTTCCGTTTCCCTTCCGGCCCCGCTGGTCCTTGCCCCCTGCGGCGAACCTCAACCCCCACGAGCCCCAAGCCCACCAGCAGCATGGCAGCGGCATGGAGCACGGTCATGAGCTCGACCACGTTGAAAACGATGTTCAGGCTCAAAAGGGGCCGATCCCTGAGATGACAGGAGTGCCGGGGCCGTAATGATGCCGCCAGTGGCGGAACAGTGGTTCCATAGTTAGGGGGGGCAAGGTACACGTGCGCAGAGCAAGGTGGCACCCGGTTCCGTCTTGCGTGCGCCGCAGCAGGCTTGGGCGGGTTATCTCTGCGAGGCGCCTGGATCCAGACGCTTGTACCTGCGCTCAGTAGGCGTTCTGGTCGCGCCAGACGACGGCGAGGGTCTTGCCTATGATCATGAGGTCGAACACCAGCGACCAATTGCGCATGTAGTCGATGTCGTACTGGACGCGGGCACGCATCTTATCGAGGGTCTCGGTCTCGCCGCGCAGGCCGTTGACCTGCGCCCAGCCGGTGATGCCGGGCTTGACCTTGTGACGCAGCATGTAGCCTTTGATGAGCTTGCGGTACTGCTCGTTGTGGGCGACGGCGTGGGGGCGCGGGCCGACGACGCTCATGCGGCCCTGCAGGACGTTTATAAACTGCGGCAGTTCGTCGAGCGAGGTGCGGCGGATGAAGGCGCCGAAGGGGGTGATGCGGGGGTCGCTGCGGCCGGCCTGCCGGATGATGTTGCCGTCATCGCAGACCTTCATCGAGCGGAATTTGTAGACGAGGATTTCCTGGCCGTCGAGGCCGTAGCGGCGCTGCTTGAAGATGATGGGACCGGGCGAGGACAGCTTGACGCCGACGGCCAGGATCAGCAGCACGGGCCAGATCAGCAGCAGGATGAGACTGGCGATGACGACGTCGCTGATGCGCTTGCCGATGCCGCTGACGCCGAGCGTGGGCGATTCGGTGAGCGCCACCACGGGCATGCCGTGGATGTGGTCGACCCGCGCCTGGATGAGATCGGAGACGAAGATGTCCGGGACGAAATAGACCGAGGTAGTGGTGTCGCGCAGAGCGTCGAGCAGGTTGAGGGTGCGCGGCTGCGAGGCCATCGGCAGCGTGATGTAGACGAGGTCGATGCCGTTGCGGTTGACGTATTCAGGGATGTCGGCCAGCCGCCCGAGCAGCTTTTTCGGATCGACCAGTTCGGTGCGTTCGAGCGCGCGGTCATCGAAAAAGCCGACTACATCCACGCCCAGCGAGCTGTCATCGCTAAAGCGCCCGCGCAATTCGGTGCCCAGGTGGCCGGCGCCGACGATGAGCGCGCGACGGCGCCCGCCTTCCAGCAGCAGCAGGCGCGGCAGGATCTTGCGCACGACGCGGTGCGCCACCCACATGGCGATGGGCGTAGCGAGCATCCACGCCATCACCAGGTTGGGTGGGAACCAGTCGAGATAACCGGTGGAGTAGCCGAACAGCAGGATCAGCCCGGACAAAAAGAACCACGGCATGACGACTTCGTTCCAGAAGGCGCGCAGGGTGACTTCGGGCCATTTGCCGGGAAAGGTCAGGGTGAAGACGATCAGGGCCAGGATGGGATAGGGCCCATTGAAGGTTTCGCCGAAATAGAGCGTGCAGCCGATCAGCACCAGCACGGCCACAAAGGGGTCGAGCAGGATCTTGGTCAGCGATACGACGGAAAGCTGCTGCCGGAACAGCCACTGGTTATGGTTTGTCATCACTCCAAATGCATCGCGTCGATGCCGTTTCCTGGCCGCCTGTGGGCAGGCGCGTTGTTATCGGTCGATCCACATGCCGGCTATCGACAGGTACGAACGTATTATCCACCACATATAGCGGGCCAAGACTGCCGGAACTTGAAATAGGCCCATCCCTCCCCACACACGCCCTGCTTCATATGGAAGAGAGCGCTACATGGGAGGAGACTGCTGGCCCAGCCGACATCGCCAAAAAAAATGACTCGCCAGAAGGCGAGCCGAGTTTGCGCGTGAACGCAACTGATCGACGCAACCCTGGCGACGCCTTCCGCAAGGGCACGCTCGATAAATATTATTAATTAATAATGCGCTTGTTGATACATTTTAATAATACGTATTGTACTGCAGTCAATTCATCTTGAGTCGGCGTCGCACGGCGATCCCCACCAGCCCCAGACCGACCAGGAGCATGGCGTAGGTTGCGGGTTCGGGTACAGGCGCCGTGACCACACTCAAACCCGCGAATTTCTTCTCGATGAATGCAGCGCTGCCTGAAGCCAGGCTGTTGGCCAGCAGGATGTTTTCGATGGTGACGTTGACGCCGCTGACGACGCCATCCGTCCCGCCCCAGCCGGCCGGGATCGCGACGCCCGCGTGCGACGTCCAGTCGGTCGTCTCAAAATTCGCCATGCTGGTTACATCGGTGAGCGGCAGGGTCGTCTTGATTTTGCTGACGGCGGCGGGGGCAAGCGGCGACTCGAGGTCACGCACGTAGAGTTTCCCGCCCACCGCCACGCTGGCGCCGGCACCAATGTTGTAGTAATCGCCGTCTTCGGTCAGGTTGACGGCTGACACCAGATAGCCAGGATTGGCATTGACCGCGATGTTGAATGTCTGGCTGGCCGAAGCAAACCCGCTGCCGTTGAAAGACTGCGCCTTGTAGCTGGTGGGGGTGAAAAACAGCGCGTCGCCCGACACCGTGGGCGCGCCGAACAGCCCGCTGAGGGCGCTGTCGAATGTGAAGCTGACCGTGGTACCTGTCAGGGTGACAGGCACCGCGAGAGCAGCCCCGGAAATGACTTGGCCGAGCAGCAAGATGCCGGCAGCAAGTTTGCTCATGCGTTTCATGGATGACTCCTCAAATTCTGTAATGGGTTTGAGAAAATCCCCGGGCAATTCACCGGGTCGATTCCCAAACTTCCTGCCGCAATTTCTAAACAGTTCGGCCTTGCGGCTGCATGCCGTTTTCTCTTGGCCAGGCGCAAATACGCCTGAGCAACACGACTCAGCGCACGCCAGAGGGAGCTGCAAAAAAATACGCAGCGCCATACTGGCGTGCGCATGAGACATCGCTGGGCCAACGCCCAGCGAAACAGGATCAGAAAGGGCATCGAAGATGCCCTTTCCTGGCGCCAAACCCTCAACGCCCACTGCCATTCACGCGCACTGCTACTTATTGCTTTATTGTTTCGGCGTGTCAGTCATGTGACACGCCTGCTCGCGTGCCCCATCCGATGCCGTTTTCGACTGCTTTTTTAGCCCACTTGTTATTCGCCTTGCGGCTCGTCTACTCCAACCCACCTCCCCTGAAAACCAATCAGGGGACCACCCCAGGCACACGACGAACGGAATCTGCAAAGTAAAGCGACGCAGCACCGTTCGGCGTGCGCATGAGATGGTGTTGAACGCAGGTTCAACAATCGCAGGAAGGTACAAGCTCCTGGATCGAGCTTGCCGGGGCATCAAGAGACCAATGCCCTACTGCTATTCACGCGCACTGCTTGTTACTTATTTATTTAATTGCTTTTTATTTTGAGAACTCTCGAATCTGTTGTTCGAGTAGCCCGCCTGTTATAAGCAGAAGCTATGCCACCACGCATTCGCAATAAATAAGCATCTGTATTATTGAGGGTTTCTGATACCGCCGCCCATGACTCGAGGCCGCATGCCTGTGTAGTGTAAAAAATCCCGACAATCGACGGTCCGGGATATCTGGGAAGCCTCAAAAGCCGAACCCGTCACGTCCGGAATGCGCCACCAAGCAAGCGGCGCAACTGCGGGATCGCATGGACGAACACATTTCCTTCTCACTGCGCCCGCAATTGGACAAGCCGCCGCACCAAGCCTGCCGGCCGCAGCCGTGCTATGCTGAGCGCGATTTGGGGGTAAGGGCGTGTTCAAGATTCTGCTGCTGATTGCGATTGGTTTCGTGGTGCTGGCGATTTTCCGCGCCTATCAGCGCTCGCTCGGCCAGCCACCCTCATCCGCGCGTGAAAAAACAGTCGAGGACATGGTGAAATGCGCGCATTGCGGCGTGAACCTGCCGCGCAGCGAGGCCATCTATTCCGGCGGCGACTTCTTCTGCACTCCCGAGCACAAGCAACTCGGCAGGAAATGAACACAGCGGCGACGCCGATGCCGCGCCCGATCTCGCCGGGCTATTTCGCGTCCCACTGGCGCAGCCTCGACTACTTCAATCTGTATCGCCTGACGCTGGCGGTGGCGCTGGTGTTCACCGGCATGCTGTTCAGCACGTCGGACCTGTTCCGGGAAGGCGCAGGCGAGCGCTTTCAGGGGTATGCCTATGCCTATCTGGTGATCGCAGCGCTGTTCGTGCTGGGCATCCGCGCGCGCTGGCCGGGATTCCAGATCCAGCTCACCGCGCACATCACCGCCGACATCGTGCTGATTATGCTGATGATGTCGACCAGCGCGCAACTGGCAGGCGGCATGGGCCTGCTGCTGGCGATTCCCATCGCCTCGGGCGGCCTCGTCGGCAGCGGCCGGCTGACGCTGCTGTATGCCGCCATGGCATCGATCGCCGTGCTGTTGCAGCGCGGCTTCAGCATTCTGGGCGGCAATCAGGGACTGGACAGTTTTTTCCAGGTCGGTTTGCTGTGCGGGGGGTATTTCGCCATCGGCCTGCTGGCGCACGCCCTGACGCTGCGCGCACTGCGCTCGGAAAGACTGGCGCAGCAGCAGGCGGACGAACTGGCGCTATTGAACCGCATCAACGCGCTGGCCATCGAGAATTCGCCCGACGGCCTGCTGGCGGTCCGCGGCGACGGCGTCGTGCGGCATGCCAGCCCACGCGCCCTGACGCTGCTCGGCGTCGCGGAACGGGTGACCCCGGGTTCCACCCGTCTGGAAGATCTCTCAGCGGAACTGGCGCGCCTGTCTCGGCAGATGCGCCCCGGGGCAACGCTCACCCTGAACACCGCGGCAGCACAATTGCGGGTGCGCTGTATCCCGCTGGAGACGCCGGACAACAGCCGCGTGCTGGTGCTGGAAGACCAGAGCCAGGCGGAGCAGGCGGCGCAGCGGCTGAAGCTGGCGGCGCTGGGACGGCTTACCGCCAACATCGCGCACGAAATCCGCAACCCGCTGTCAGCGATCAGCCATGCCGCACAGCTGCTGGGCGAGGAGACGCACGACGCCGCGCAAACCCGGCTGACCGGCATCATCGAAAACAACGCGCGCCGGCTCGACCGCCTGGTGGAAGAGGTGCTGACGCTCAACCGGCGCGACCGTCTCAACCCGGTCAGCTTCGATACTGCAACGCTCCACACACTGATCGACGAACTGCGCCAGACTGAAGAAATCCCGGCGGACGCCGTCATAATCAGCATGCCCGACACCCTCCACTTCCAGTTCGACCCTGATCATCTACGCCAGATCGTGTGGAATCTCCTGCGCAACGCCTGGCGTTACAGCCGCAAGCAGGCGGGCAGCCTCCGTTTCAGCGCGCAGACGCCGGGCGACAGCGTGCAACTCGATATCGAGGACGACGGTCCAGGGCTTTCTCCGGAACATCAGGGCAAGCTGTTCGAGCCCTTCTTCACCACCGATGCACAGGGAACCGGGCTGGGGTTGTTCCTGGCGCGCGAACTGGCCGAAGCCAACCACGCAGCGCTAGCCTACGTCCCCGGCGCGGGCGGTGCGCGCTTCCGGCTGAGCCTGCGCGGGAGCGAATGAGGATGGCAACGAGCCCGCGCATTCTGCTGGTGGACGACGAGCCCGACCTGCTCGACCTGATGGAACTGACGCTGGTCAAGATGGGACTGGAGACCGACCGCGCCGCGAGCGTGGCGGAGGCTCAGACCCGGCTGGCCAAGACGCGCTATGACCTGTGCCTGACCGACATGCGGCTAGGCGACGGCGAGGGACTGGAGGTGATTGCCTGCGCCAGCGCGCTGGCAGCCCCGGTGCCGGTCGCCGTCATCACCGCCTATGGCAATGCCGGCAATGCGGTGGCGGCGCTGAAAGCGGGTGCATTCGATTACCTGGCCAAGCCGGTGGCGCTCGACCAGTTGCGCGCGTTGGTCAAATCCGCGCTGAAAATTCCCGGGGCCGCCCAAGCGGACGACCCGGCGCGCGATCTGATCGGCCGGTCCGCCGCCATGCAGGACATCCGCGCGCGCATCGCCAAACTCGCGCGCACGCAGGCGCCAGTGCACATCGCCGGCGAGTCGGGCAGCGGCAAGGAACTCGCGGCGCGGCTGATCCACCGGCTCGGCAACCGTTCGGACAAGCCCTTCGTCGCGGTCAACTGCGGCGCGATTCCCGAGACGCTGATGGAAAGCGAGTTCTTCGGCTACCGCAAGGGCGCCTTCACCGGCGCCGACACCGAGCGTGGCGGTTTCTTCCAGGCGGCCGACGGCGGCACCCTGTTTCTTGACGAGGTGGCCGATCTGCCGCTGTCGATGCAGGTAAAGCTGCTGCGCGTGCTGCAGGAAAAGAAGGTGCGCAAGGTCGGCGCCACCGCCGAAGAGCCGGTCGACGTGCGTATCATCAGCGCCACGCACCAGAACCTGTCGGCGCTGGTGGAGGCCGGCCGTTTCCGCCAGGACCTGTATTACCGGCTGAACGTGATCGATCTCGTCATGCCCAGCCTGCGCGACCGTGCCGAGGATATCCCGGAAATGGCGCGTTTTCTGCTCGACAAGCTGGGCGGCGCTGACGTCAAACTGGATCGCGACGCAGAAAAGGCACTCTGCGCCTACGCCTTCCCCGGCAACGTGCGCGAACTGGAAAACACGCTGGAGCGTGCGCTGGCGCTGTGCGAAGACCGGCACATCAGCGCTGCCGACCTCAATCTGGCCCCTGCCCTGCCTGCCGCCGGCACCCCGCCCGGCAGTAAATACCCGCTGCAGGATTATCTCGACCAGATGGAGCGCGCCGCCATACTCGAAGCGCTGGAGCAGACGCGCTACAACAAGACCGCCGCTGCCCGCGTGCTCGGCGTCACCTTCCGCAGCCTGCGCTACCGGCTGGAGCGGCTCGGGATCGAGTAGGCCTGCGCGTCAGTAGTGCCTCGACTCGCCCCCTTCGTTTTTTGGCAGGCCAGGCTCGATTGGAACGGAGAGCCTTCGCAGTCCCTCCGCCAGCCGAACAAGAAACGGCGGCAAAAGCCGCCGTCATAACCTGTTCTGCTCATCAGGTGCGTCGCTTGTGACGCATGGCGCCCAATCCAGCCAGGCCGATTCCGAGCAAGCCAAGGGAGGCAGGTTCGGGAACCGATCGCGCAGGCGCGATCGACGTCACCAGCATTCTGTCGCCCCCGGCAGTGGTCAATTCGAAGTACCAGGTCCCGGTCGGCGGGTTTGCATGGCCGGGGCCGAAGGGGCCAAAAGGATCGACGAACTGGAAGCTAAAGAGGTTGAAGTCACCACCAGCACCATTCCCGCAGGCCCCAGTGGAGTCGCCGAATGTACAACCGTTGGCCAGTGGCTGGCCGATCAGCTCTTTGCCAAGGTCAAGCGGACTGGGAGTTGCAAAATAAATACTAGAAAAGTCATTAAAGCCGTAGGTTCCGTTGCCGCCACTCGAGCCGCTGACCGTTATTCCGAGATCGGCGACGGGCCCAAGGGTCAATCCAGGACCAAGAACCGGGATACCAAAGAATATGAATGGCAGGGGAATGGGGTTCTGTGTTCCCACCTCCGGCAAGCTCGAATTATCGAAGGTGATGAAACCTGTTGCGGATGCATTGTTGCCGAAAGGGCTTCCGCTCCACTTTATCTGAAGCGTCATCAAACTTGCGAATGCCGGATTGACGCCGCACAACACCAGCAGTGCCGCCATCAGGAAGCTTTTCGAGATTGTTAGCATGATCGATTCTCGTTCGAATTGGAAATTGTTCTATTTGTGAGACACGCTAAAGCACATGCCGTGCCATTGATCCCAGTTCATTGTTTTTAATGAGAATCCTGTTGAGCCATATTGTCCAACGTAAAATTATTCGACATTCCCGAGTCCCTCGGGCGGCTTGCGTTCAATCTTGGGTTGCTTGCGCCATGGCCGTCCCGTTTCACCTTCACACGGCTGAGGTAGACAACCCGGCATCCGGACAGAATGACGGCAAGCGAAGCGTCCACTTGGTCCGCCGCAATAAACCACGCCACAGCGCAGCCCGCATGACGGGCAACGAACCATGGACGAGTGCCGCCATGGATG
>DATCTE010000372.1:0-6702 GCA_036568085.1 Thiobacillus sp. | reverse complement strand
ACCGCGTCGGCATCGGCGATGGCAGCCTCATCCGATACCGAATGACTCTTGAGCTGATTGAGCAAACCACTGAGCTTGCCGACGCTGCGCAGCACGCTGAACAGGCCACTCACTTGCTCCGTGCTGAGCGAGCCGGCATCGATCCCCGACAGGAGGGTCAAGGTGGCGGCATCCGCGGTCGGCAGGCTGATGTTGCCCGTATTGCCGATGGCATCGATGCGGGTCACGTCGTTCAAGCCGTTGATATCGCCCTGGGTAAATTTAGCGGTGCTCACCGCGCCCAGGTTGACATCCCGGCCGGCCTCGACCAGGAGATTCCCCGGCCCGGCGATCTGGAGATGGGGCATGCCCCCCCATTGGCTGCCGTTGCTCAGGACATTGGAATAGAACAAATCCCGGCCCGCTGTCACCTGGCTGAGATCATCGGCCCCGAGGTTCTGCAGGTCGAGCTGCACGTTGCCGATATCCTGCCCGGCAGCCACTACCGCCTGTTGCGGGAAATAGAACCCGGCATTGCTGACGCTGCCGGTATCTGCCACCACGGCATAGCGGTAGCCGTCCAGGGTGGAGGGCGTCACCATCTTCGCGTCCGAGGCGATCGGGGAATTGAAGGTGTAGCTCTTGCTGGCCGGATAATCGGTCAGGGCCAAGGTCTGATCGCCTGCCGTGGTCAGGTTGCCGGGCAGCCAATCGCTTTGCTTCAACACCAGATCGTGTACGGCGTCCCCGGCCAGCAGATGGAACTGGCCATTGCGGTCGGGGAACTGGTAAAAGCTCAGGTCAATATTGGCCAGGTTGGCCGTCACCGATTTTTCCGCGCCGTTGTCGAAATAATGCGTGCCGCCACTGACGTCGCCCTCCATGGCCACGGCAGAGAAACGGGGGGGCAGCACGTCATTGGCCTTCTGCACGGAAGCGTTCGCTTCCGCGCCCAGCAGCGCCAGATCCCCGCCCACCGATTTCACGGCCAGGCTGTCTTCCGGCGCATAGCTGAAGAAGAAGCTGGGAAGTGCCCGGTATCCCGGCGTGGTATTGGTGATCGAGGTTCCTGCGTTCTTTGCGACCGCCACTACGGTGGGGTTGGCCACGCTGCCCAGGGTCACGCTGCCCAGGGCTTCCACCTTGACCTGGGTTCCCTGAAGGGCCGGATCGTCGCTCCATCCCATCAGCCAGAAGGCCGGGGCGGTGGCGATGTCCGCGATGCCGCCTGATCCGCCGATGTCACCGCCGGCGGCCAGCTTGGCTGTTCCGCGCCCCATCAGGTACTGGCCGCCGAGCAGGTCGCCGCCCGCGTCGATGCGCACGTCGCCGCCGCCGTACACCGTGTTCTCGCTGGGGATGCTGTTTCGGTTGTTCACGTTCACGGGGCTGGCCGTGGTCGCTGCCGAGCGCGACGTCGCGGAGGCGACAGAAACGTTGCTGACGGTATTCCCCGCAGCGATCGCGATGTTGCCGCCGCCCAGCGTCGCGATACCTTCGATGCCCTTGGTTTTTGCCGTTGTGTTGCCGAGCCGGTCCACCCACCAGTAGGCAGGCAGGTAGGCGAAGCCGCGCGTGGAGCTCAGCGGAGAAGTCGGCGTCGCGCCAGGCGTGCCCGTGGTGCGACGCAGCCAGTCATTGACGTCCGCATAGCCACCGCTGCCGATGACATTGCGTCTGGCGCTGATGGCGATGCTGCCGCCGCCGACGAAGTTGACCCCGGCTGCGGGTGCGGCCCATTTCAGTCCTGTAGCAGACATGATGGGAAGCGCCACTGCGCGCCCGGTGGTGTACACCACCGATGCCGGGCTGGCGGCGCTGAAGTCGCGTCCGGCGGCGATATGGATGTCACCGGTGCTGGTGCTCAGCTTGCCGCTGCTGTTCAGCGTCACGTCGCCCTGGATCGTCGAGGCATTCACCGCCAGCGCATCGGCGGAGGCCGTATCCGCACCGGCTGCCAGTTGCAGGCTCCAGCCCCAGTCGGGCGGGAGGGCACTTTCATTGGGCAGGCCCAGCCTGGCGTTGACCGCCAGGTTGCCGGCGGCGCGCAGGGCCAGCCGGCCCGCAGTCTGGTTGGTGCCGGTGCGCAGCCAGCTGGCATTCGTCAGGTCCCAGTTGGCGTCGACTGTCATGTCGCCGCTGCTGATCAGTTCCACGCCGGCGCGAACTTTCAGGCTAGCGCTGGCCACATCGGAACCGCCGGCCAGCAGCGTCGAGAGCGCCGCGTCATGCATGCCGTCCGCAGCGTTCATGAACGTGTCGTAATCGGCGTAGACGACGCTCGAGGTCGATGCTGCGGTGGAGGTCGTCGTGATTCCGCTGTAGCGCTTGTAGCCTTCCAGGATGGCCATGCCGGCCTGGGGCACCTGCCCGCCGGGCACGCTGACTGTGCCGCCGGCCACTTTCACCTGGCCGGCCAGGGCGGCCTGCAGGCCGCTGCCGTTCGCCGTCCTCGGCGCGGAGAACACGACCTCGCCGCCGCTGGACTTGCCGGCCGCGGCGGCGGACACGTCGATCACCGCGCCGCTGTCGAAATCGAGCTGGCCATTGCGGGCGTACAGGGCGACCTTGCCGCCGTCGGAATAGGCTGCCTCGGCCGCGGTGTCGGTGGAAGTGCCGTTGGCCAGGATGCGGCTGCTGCCATACAGATGGATGCCCTGGCCGGCGTCGAGTTCGACTTGGCCGCCGCCGGTGGCGCCGGAGGCGTCGAGGCTGCCTTTCACATTGATGGCGCCGGCGTCGGCCACCAGCTGGATATTTTTTGCGTTCACGCTGTCCGTAGCCGCGACGTTCACATCGCCGGCGCGCGCACGCAGGGTACGGCCCTGGCCGAAACCGCCGCTTTCCAGCGCCGTGTTGAGCGCGGAGAAATTGGCCAGGCTGGCGGCGTCGATGCTCGCGCTGCCGGACTGCTGGCCCGGAGCCGCACCGGCCGCCAGGGTGCTGTCCAGCGCCACCGTGCCGTTTGCCGCCGCCACCGTCAGCACCCCCGCGTCGCCGCCCGCCGCCCCACCGCTCAGATCGATGCTCGAACCGGACTGGGCATCGACCGAGCCCTGCTCGCTGGACAGCGTGAGGCGCCCGGCGGAGGCCGATTCGGTGATGTCGGCCATGCCCTGGGCAAACGTCTTTTCATAGGAAGACAGGTCGATGCTGGCACCATTTTCCAGCGTGATGCCGTCGCTGGCTGCCGCGCCATGGGCGGCGAGCGCCAGCCGGCCGGATTGCAGAACGATGTTGCCGCCGAAGTCCACCGAACGGCCATCGATCTGCAATTTCCCGCCCGGCAAGGGTGCGTCGGTGAAATCCGGGCTGCTCGCGGGCCGGGTAAGCTTGATCGCATGCCAGGTCTGCAGGCCGGCGTCATAAGCCTGGATCTGCTGGTCGGCCAGCCGCCCGCCTGCGGCGATGCGACCGGCTGCGATGTTCAGGTCGGACGCAACGCTCAGGGTGCCCGAGCCTTGCAGCGACACCTCGCCTGCATTCAGATCGACCTGGTTGAAACCGGCCACCGTGAAGCCCGCATCATTCTTGCTGCTGTCGGCCAGTACCAGCTTGTCGGCGTTGAGGGTCAGCGTGCCGGTGCCGGGCGCATTCGCCGCCAGGGCGGTGCCGCTCAGGTTTTCCAGCGTGATCGTGCCAGCGGACAAGGCCACCGGTGCGCCCGTCCCGTTGACGTCGTGGCCGACCAGGCCGGCGCTGTCGAACGTGAAACTGCCGGTGCCGGTCTGACCGAGACTGACGTTGCCATACAGGTCGATGCTGGAATAGCTGCGCAGCACGAAATTCCGGGCGCTGCCCAGCGCCGCCAGCTGGGCGTTCCCCAGCGCCAGCGCCGTGCTGCTTTGCGGCACGGCGCCGAGTGCGATCTGGCGCGCGCCGATCGCCAGGCTGTCGCTTTCCGTCACCCCGGCCATCACCGGCGTACCGGTGGAGTCGATCGCGATGGCGCCGCCCTTCGCGCTCAGCTTCGCGCCCGCGTCGATCGTCAGGTTGCCGTGGGCGGGGTCGGTATCCAGCGTCCCTACTCGGGCAATCGGAGCCAGCTCCGCGCTCGACAGGCCCACCAAGGCGCCATATTGCGTGCCGTCCGGATTCGTATTGACTGTCAGTGTGCCGGCCCGGCCGGCCACGCTGCCGGAGGCCTCGAGGGTCGAGCTTCCCGTGACGGTCAGGTTGTCGGTCGCCGCCAGCCACAGTTCGGGAAGGCTCAGCGTGCCGCCATCCAGATCCACGAGCACATCACTGGCCTTCACATCGAGGGACTGGCCGCCTGCCGTGTCCGTGCGCTTGCCGCCGATGAGCAGGCTGGCCCCCAGGCGGGAAAGCTCGTCCGCCTGCAGACTGGTGTAGCCGCCCGGCGCCACGGCCGTATGGTCGACGATGGCGAATTTGCTGCCGTAGATATCCACCTGGCCGATGGCGCCATACTTCCCGGTGGCGTTGTCCATTGCCGCCTGGGCCAGCAAATTCCCTTCGAAGGCGAGGCTGCCCGTGGCGCCGATGCTCAGGCGGCCGCCGTCCAGCGGCAACGCGGGCGCGGCCGTGTTGTTGCGGGCTGCCTGATCGGCGAAGAACTGGCTCCCGGTCAGGCGATATTCGGCCTGGGCATGCTGGCCGGTCAGCGCATCCGCGCCCGATTGAATGCTGAATCCCGACCAGGTGGACTGGCGGATGCCGGTGCCGGCATAGCCCAGTTTGCCGGCCACGACCACGCTGCCGTCGAGCTGCGTTGCGGCATACCCCGGGGTGTAGGCGGCGCCGCTTTGCGCTTTCACCAGGTAGGCGCCGGGCAGCAGGGCGTAATAGGCCGGCAGCAGCGCATAGTCCCCTTCCGGCAGGCCGGAACCGGCACCCAGATGCACCATGTTGTAGGCTGCCGCCGCATTTACGCTGACGGGCGCCAGGCTGTTGAGGTAGCTGTCGGACGTCTGGAACGCCACGCCCGGCACGATGGCGTAGGTGCCCGGTGCCGCCAGCACATCTTTCGTGCCGCCGATGCCGGGAATGAATTCCATGGCGGCGAAGTCGCCGCCGCCGCGGATATCCAGGGTCGCGCCGGACGCGACGGTCACCGCGTCCGCGCGGGCGGAAATCTGTTTGCTGGGCGCCGTCTCCGTTTGCGTGCCGGCATACCACAGCGACTGACCGACGCTTTGCGTGGCGCCGTACGGAATCAGCAGGGTGGTCTCCACGCCGTCGTGTTGCCAGAGCGCCGACACCGAGGTCACACTGCCGTCTTCCAGAGTCAGCGATTTTCCGCCCTCCAGGTTGAGGGTGCCAAGCGGCGCCTTGAGGGTGCCGGCCTGATCGATATGATCGGCCTGCAGGGTGAGTGTGCCGCCCGCCGAGAGGACCGGCGCCAGTTCGGCGCCCGCATTTCCCTTGATACGGATCAGACCGTCGTTGAGCAGGGTGCGGCTGACCTGCGCCGTGACCGCCCCGCCTGCCTGGGTCGTGTCCTGCTTCAATTGGCCGATCGAAACCTGCTCCGACGCCACCGTGAACTCGACCGCCGTAGCGGGATACACCTGATCGGCCTGCAAGGTGATATTGCCGGCAGTGGACAGGCGCCCGCTGAGCGCCTGCAGCGAACTGATCAGGGGGTTGGGGTCGATCAGCGAATTCTGGGCCGTATAGCCAAGGGGGAAGCCCTCGAAACGGATGTCGCCGCTGCTGATCAGATCCAGGTCGGCGACGCCATTGGCCGTAACATTGCCCGCCAGGGAAATCTGCCCGGCCGACAATTCCAGCGTGCCGCTGCCTGTTTGCGTTTCCACCGGCACATACTGGGTGCGCGGGTCGACAATCGGGATCTTGTTGCCGGTGTTCGCATCGACTCTGTAGAGCAGCGGGTACTGCTCGATCAGGTCCTGCGGCAGGTTGGTCGACATGCGGAAGGCGTTGGGCGTGTTGGACCACGCCACCTGCGCCGTCTGCCACGAAGCACCGGCCTGCGACCCGCTACCGATCCTAACAGTGCCTGTACCCTGCGCCAGCAGTTCCGGGGTATCCAGTTTCAGCAAGGCCCGCGGCGCGAAGTTGGTCACGCCGGCGTTGAACTGAATCTGGTTGTCCGATTTCAGCAGCACGCTGTCGAAACCGCCGCCGACGCGTGCGCTGCCCTGTGCCACGCCGTTCACCAACTGGTCTGCACTGATGTTGGCGCGTAGCGCAGCAACGAAGTTGCCGTTGGCATCCATCAGATTGTGTATCAGGCTGGAATCGGCCTGCGAGCCATCCTGCGGCAGGGGCGCGGCGGACTGGCTGACGACGATCGAGTGCTTGAGCTGATGCACGCCCGCATCCCAGAATGCAAGTGCAGCCGCTGCGTTGGGATCGTTCTGGACGAGCGGGTCCAACAGCACATCGCCATAAGCCAGCGTGCTCGGCAAGGCGCCGTTATAAAGCAGGTCCAGCGCGAAGCTGCCGCCCGCCACAGTGGCGTCGCCGCCATTGCCTTTGAAGGTGCCGTCCAGATAGGCATTCTCGGTCGCCTGGATGGCGATGCGCCCCCCCTCGCTGACCACGTCCGCATGTAGGTACGCGGAATGGCCATAGCTCAGCGGAAGATCCACCGTATGACGGGTGCCGCTCACGTCGATGGTTGCGCCCGGGGCGATGTCGAGGTCGGTCTTGCGGGCGGTGATGCTGACGGTGCCGCCAGGCAGCACCTGGCCCGTGGTCAGGCCATTCGGCCCGGTACCCGGCAGTAAGACACCG
>DATCTE010000371.1:0-3745 GCA_036568085.1 Thiobacillus sp. | reverse complement strand
TGCTCGACACCATCGGGCAGCTGTTCGGCGGCATCCGCGGCGGCCTCGCCTACGCCGTCATCCTCGTCGGGGCGCTGCTGGCCGCCACCACCGGCGTGGTCGCCGCCTCGGTGATCGCGATGGGCCTGATCTCGATGCCGGTGATGCTGCGCCACGGCTACGACAAGCGGCTGGCCGCCGGCGTCATCGCCGCCTCGGGCACGCTGGCGCAGATCATTCCGCCCTCGCTGGTGCTGATCGTGCTGGCCGACCAGCTCGGCGCCCCGGTCGGCGCCATGTACAAGGGCGCGCTCATTCCCGGGCTGACGCTGGTCGGGCTGTATCTGCTCTACGTGCTGGGCGTGACGCTGCTCAAGCCCCACGCCGCCCCCGCCATGCCGGCCAGCGCGCGCACCCTGCACGGCTCGGCCTTGCTGCTGCGCGTGTTCACAACGCTGCTGCCGCCGCTGGTGCTGATCTTCCTGGTGCTCGGCACCATCTTCCTCGGCGTCGCCACCCCCACCGAGGGCGGCGCGATGGGCGCGACGGGTGCCCTGCTGCTGGCGCTGGCGCGCGGGCGGCTCTCCCGCCTGCAGCTGACGCAGGCAATGGACAGCACCACGAAGCTCACCACCTTCGTCATCTTCATCCTCATCGGCTCGACCATCTTCACCCTGGTGTTCCGCGGACTCGACGGCGACGTCTGGGTGGAGCACCTGTTCACCCGGCTGCCCGGCGGCGTGCTCGGCTTCCTCGTCGTCGTCAACCTGATGGTGTTCGTGCTGGCGTTCTTCCTCGACTTCTTCGAGATCGCCTTCATCGTGGTGCCGCTGGTGGGGCCCATCGCCTACAAACTCGGCATCGACCCGATCTGGTTCGGTGTGATGCTCGCGGTCAACATGCAGACCGCCTTCATGCACCCGCCCTTCGGTTTCGCCCTGTTCTACCTGAAAAGCGTGGCTCCCAAGGCGGTCCGCACGGCCGACATCTACTGGGGCGCGATCCCCTTCCTCGTCATCCAGCTCGCCATGGTTGCCGTTGTGCTGGCCTTTCCGCAGGTCGTGCTGCGCGATGCGCCGGCGGACGCCAGCAGCGTCAAGGAAGTCCCCCTGAATGTCGATCCCGACACCGGCTTCCTGCCCGCCGAGTGGCGCTGACCTTTCCGGGAGGGGACCCATGCAAACGCTCGTCAGCCTGATGCAGTCGCCCACGCCCCTCCCGATCATGGCCGCGTCGACGGCCTTTTTTCTGGCCATCTACCTGTCATTCGCCGTGTCCGTCTGGCTCATTGCCCGACGGATCAATCGCCCCATCGAGCTTCGGCCGCTCGGCGCACGCCAGATCCGCACCGAAATCCTGCACTCCCTGCGTTCCATCCTGCTTTTCGGGTTGGGAACGAGCGTCGCCTGGGCTGCCCATCAAGCGGGATGGATCAGCATACGTACCGATGCGGGCGTAATACAGATCCTGCTGGAAATGCTGCTGCTGGTTTTGTGGAACGACCTGTACTTCTATGCGATCCATCGCGTTCTTCACGCGAAGCTGAAAAAAGCGCACCTCACGCACCACCGGTCCGCCACGGCGACGCCCTTCACGTCATACAGCATGAGCAGCCTCGAAGCGCTTCTGCTCGGCGCCGTCCTGCCGACGGCCATGCTGCTCCACGACTTCTCGGCGGCCGCCCTGATATTCCTGCCCCTGTGGTCGATCCTGATCAATACCCTGTCGCATTCAAACTGCGACTTCTTCCCGCGTGCGCAAGCGGGCTCGCTGCTCGGTTTCATCCGGCACCACCAGACGCACCATTCGCGCTACCACGACAACTTCGGTTTCTTCTTCAATCATCTCGACGCATGGCTGGGAACCAGCCGTCCGCACAAATCCTGAACCGGCATGACCCCCTTCGAACACACCTTCATCACGCGAACGTCTTCGTTCCTTCCCGGCGACCCGGTCGACAACGACTCGATGGATCAATTCATCGGCTCGATCAACCGCGTCTCGGGCAGAATCAAGCAACGCATCCTCGCCGAGAACGGCATCCAGACCCGGCATTACGCGCTCGATGCGGCAGGAAACTCGCTGCATTCGGTCACGTCCATGGGAGCCGAGGTTGTTCGCGCGCTGATCGAAGGGGACACGCCGGTCGATTATCTCGCCGCCGCCACCACGGGAGGGGACTGCGCCGCCCCGGGGCTCGCCAACCTGATTCAGGGCGAGCTGCATTTGCCGCCCCTGGAAACCCTGTCGGTATCCGGAATCTGCGCCGCGTCAATCGGCGCGCTCAAGGCAGCCGCCATGGCGGTTGAATCCGGTTCGGCGCAGACCGCGATTGCGGTGGCAAGCGAATTCCCCTCCCGGCTGTTCAAGGCGTCGCGCTTTCTGGGCCGCGGCATGGACGTGGACTTCGACGCGCATTTCCTGCGCTGGATGCTCTCGGACGGCGCGGGCGGCGTCACGCTCTCGCACCGGCCCGCGCCAACCGGCCGCTCGCTGAAGCTCAAATGGATACACCAGAAATCGTTCTCGGGCGATCTGGCCACCTGCATGCAGGTGGGCCAGTCCCCAGGCAATCGCTTGCCCGGTTATCTGGATTATCCAACGCTGGCCGAAGCCGAGCGGGCAGGCGCCTACGACCTGCGGCAGGATATCCGGCTGCTGCCTAACCTGTTCGATCTGGGCCTGCACGAATACGCGAAACTGGTTCAAGCCGGACAGCTCGACCCGGCCCGCGTCACCTGGTTCCTGTGCCATTACTCGTCGGAACGCTTCAAGCCCCTGATGCAGAAGCTGATGGATGAGGCAGGCCTGTCGATCCCGCACGAGCGCTGGTATTCGAATCTCGCCAGCCGAGGCAACACCGGTTCCGCCTCGATATTCATCATGCTCGACGAGTTTTACCGGACCCATGCAGCCGACCTCAAAACGGGCGACCAGATATTCGGCTTCATCCCCGAGTCCGGGCAGTTCACCGTCGCCTATTTCCTGCTCGAAGTCGTCGATGCCGCGCAGGCTGCCGGGCAAACCCGGCACGCGATCGAACTCGACGCCCTGGCCCCGCCCCCGATCGTCCCAAGCGCGGAACACGCTCCCGGCATCGCCGCCATGCTCAAGGACTTGATGGGGGTTTGGCACGATTACCGCTCCGAGGTATTCCGGACCGGCTTGGCGCGTTCGGTTCTGGATGGCACGGTGCAACACGGCGCCTACCTGGCCTGGATGGAGAGCTGGATCCCCCAGGTGCGTGAAGGAAGCTTATGGATGCGGCGCGCGGTCTCCAGCATGAGCCCGGCACTTCGCAGCCTGGCCCATCTGGTGCAAACCCATGCCGGGGAGGAACAGCTGGATTGGCAGGTGCTGTACCAGGACTATCGCAACGCAGGCGGAACGCTGCCGCTTCATGCCCTGCGCATGAATCCGGGGGGAGAGGCACTCAACGCATTCATGCATGCCTATGCGTCACGGCCCGATCCGATCGGATTGCTGGGCGGCATCTACATCATCGAAGGTACGGGGCAGCGCATCGTCCCGACCCTGCTGCCCCGCCTGAAATCCAGGCTCGGCCTGTCGTCCTCCCTACTCCAGTTTATGGCCTATCACGGAGAAAACGATCAAAGCCACATGCTGCGCTGGCTGGAAGCCGTCAAGCTGGCGGCGGACGTCGCACCCGATGCCCCGGGCCGGATCGTTCAAGTGGCCCAAAGCGTCGCGGCACTCTACCTTCAGCAATGGAAGTATCTGCAACCCCAGGAAGGCACCTCATGAA
>DATCTE010000370.1:0-5836 GCA_036568085.1 Thiobacillus sp. | reverse complement strand
TGCAAAACACCTTCGGCCACGCGCCGGCCGACCTCCCCATCGACAGTCGTTCCTGGACGATGCATCTTCATCCTGCCGATCATGATCGCGTCGTGAAGAGCGTTCGCGAGGTGATCGACAACGGCGGCGAGAACTGGTCGGCCGAATACCGTTTCCAGCACAAGGACGGCCGCTATGCCTACGTGCTGGATCGGGGGTCGGTGATCCGTGACGGCAACAGGCGTGCCATCCGCATGGTCGGCGGCATGACCGACCTCACCAGCCGCAATGACGCAGAGCTCGAGCTGGCCCGTCTCAATCGCGCCTTGCGCGTTCGGAGTGCATGCAACGAGGCCGTGATCCATGCCACCGACGAGCAGGGTCTGTTGAATGAGATCTGCCGCATTGCGGTCGAGATCGGCAGTTATCGCATGGCCTGGGTCGGCTACGCCCAGGACGACGCCGAGCAGTCGGTACGTCCCATGGCCCATGCCGGTGCAGGTGCCAGCTATCTGCAGGACATCCAGGTCAGCCGGTCTGCCGACAGGGCGGAGGGCCGGGGTCCGGTCGGGCGGGCATTGCGCAGCAATCAGGTGGTGCAGGTCGAAGACCTGCAACGCGACGCCAGCTTCCAGCCCTGGCTCGATGCCGCATTGCGCCATGACTATCGCAGTCTGGTGGTGCTGCCGTTGCACGACGGGCAGCGTACCTTTGGAATATTTGCCCTGTTCTCATCCCAGGTACACGACACCGGCCCTGACGAAGTGCGCCTGCTGCGGGAACTGACCGACGACCTGACTTTCGCCCTTGGCGCCCTGCGCAGCCGCGTCGAGCAGGACCGGATCCAGGCAGCCGTACTGAAAATTGCCGCCGGCGTATCCGCCGATTCGGGCAATGCCTTCTTCGAAGATCTGGTCAGCAACATGACCGCGGCGATGGGGGCCGACGCCGGTGTCATCGCACGCATCCAGCCTGGCGAGCCGCCGTCGGCACGCACCGAGGTGGCCTACGTCGATGGACCGCTGATTCCCAATTTCACCTACCCGCTCGCCGGCACGCCTTGCCAGCACCTCAGTGACGCGGTCCATTACGTGATACCCGGTCGTGTCAGCGAGCTTTTTCCGTGTACCGCCGAACTCAGCTCGCGACGCGCGCAAGCTTATGTAGGGCATCGTCTGGACAATTCGGCCGGTCAGCCGATCGGGCAACTGTTCGTACTGTTCAGTCACCCCTTGCAGGACACGGCCTTCATCACCTCGACGTTGCGGATCTTTGCCACCCGCGTGGCCTCGGAACTCGAGCGCCAGGCTGCCGATGCCCATATCCGGCAACAGGCTTCGCTGCTCGACAAGGCGCAGGATGCCATCGTGGTGCGCGGCGTCGATCATGTCATCCGCTACTGGAACAAGGGGGCTGAACGCCTGTATGGCTGGACGCGCGACGAAGTGATCGGCCAGTCGATTGAAATGCTGCTGTATGCCGATCCGGAGGATTTTCACGAGAACACGCGCAAGGTGCTGGAGCAGGGGGAGTGGAACGGCGAGATCGTGCAACTGCGCAAGGACGGCAGCGCCCTCACAGCCGAAGCCCACTGGACCCTGTTGCGCGACGAGCAGCAGGCGCCTGATGCCATCCTGGCGATCAACACCGACATCACCGAGCGTAAATCAGCCGAGCGCGAAATCCAGCAGCTGGCTTTTTACGATCACCTCACCGGCCTGCCCAATCGCCAGTTGCTGCGCGACCGCCTGCAGCACGCGCTGGCGATCGAGGCACGCAGCCGCCAGGTGGGTGCGCTGCTGTTCATCGACGTCGACAACTTCAAGACGCTCAACGATACGCTGGGCCATGCCATCGGCGACATGTTGCTGCAGCAGATTGCCCAGCGCCTGCAGACCTGCCTGCGCAAGAGCGACACCCTGGCGCGCCTGGGCGGCGATGAATTCGTGATCGTGCTGGAAAACCTGGCTTCCACACCGGACGAAGCCGCTGCACTCGCGACGCGGGTGGGCGAGAAAATCCTCGCCAGCTTCGCCTCCCCCTTTCAGTTGGCCAATTATGGCCACCACTGCACATCGAGCATCGGCGTCACCCTCTTCAACGACCAGCCGGTCACGCTGGACGAGCTGATGCAGCGCGCCGACCTCGCGATGTACCAGTCCAAGGCGCATGGCCGCAACGCCCTGCGATTTTTCGACCCGGCCATGCAGGCGGTGGTCGCGGCCCGCGCCGAGCTGGAAGCCGATCTGCGCAAGGCCCTGAATAGCCAGTCGCTCGAATTGCATTACCAGGCGCAGGTCGACAGCCTCGGACACGTCTGCGGTGCCGAAGCCTTATTGCGCTGGAACCACCCCGAACGCGGCTGGATTGCGCCCGCCTCGTTCATCCCGCTGGCCGAGGAAACCGGCCTGATCCTGCCGATTGGTCAACGGGTGCTGGAAACCGCATGCGCGCAACTGGTGGCCTGGGCGGCCCTGCCGCACATGGCATCGCTCAACCTGGCAGTCAATGTCAGTGCGCGCCAGTTCCGCCAGCCGGACTTCGTCGCCCAGGTGTTGCAGACGCTCGACCAGACCGGCGCCGATCCGCACCGACTCAAGCTTGAGCTGACCGAAAGCCTGCTGGTGGACAACATGGAGGAAACCATCGTCAAGATGGGCGCGTTGAAGGCACGCGGCATCGGCTTCTCGCTCGACGATTTCGGCACCGGCTATTCTTCTCTGGCCTACCTGAAGCGGCTGCCGCTCGACGAGATCAAGATCGACCAGTCGTTCGTGCGTGATGTGCTGAGCGACCCCAACGATGCCTCCATTGCGCACAGTATTCTTGCCCTGGGGGAGAGCCTGAATCTGGCTGTGGTGGCTGAGGGGGTGGAAACCGAGGCGCAGCACGCCTTTCTCGCCGACCATGGTTGCCAGGCCTACCAGGGCTACCTGTTCAACAAGCCTCAGCCGCCCGCTCTCTTCGAGGCCTGGGCGCACACGCAACGGGTGCGCCCCGCATCCGGCCAGCCAAGCCGAGTACCTATAATGCCGCCTGCCATCCGGAGGAGCCTGTCATGATTCGCCTGCTGTTCACCCTGTTGTTTCTCGGCCTCTTGCCCGCTGCGCACGCCGCCAACGACGTCACCGTGCCGATGAAAGCCGTACGCCTCGGCGCGCACAGCTATTTCGTGCAAGGCCTGCCGGGCGCGGCCTCCAGCGAAAACCAGGGCTTCATGTCCAACGCCGGTTTTGTCGTCACCCGCGACGGCGTGGTCGTCTTCGATGCCCTCGCCTCGCCGCCCCTGGCCGAAAAGCTGCTCGGCCTGATCCGCACGATCACCCGCCAGCCGATCAAGCGGGTCATCGTCAGCCATTACCATGCCGACCATTTCTATGGCCTGCAGGTGTTCAAGGCGCAGGGCGCCGAAATCTGGGCGCACCGCGCCGCCGAAGGCGCGACCCGTACCGACGAGGCGGCCTTGCGGCTGGCCCAGCGCAAGGAGGCCCTGTTTCCCTGGGTGGATGACAACACCCATTTGCTGGAGGCGGACCACTTCGTGGACGGCGACACCGATTTCGAAATGGGCGGCCTGCATTTCGCCCTGCGCCACGTCGGCCCGGCCCACACCCGGGAGGACCTCGCGATGCTGGTCAGGGAGGATGGCGTGCTCTACGCCGGCGACGTGGTGTTTCGCGGCCGGATTCCGTTTGTCGGCGACGCCGACAGCCGCGCCTGGATCGCCGCGCTCGACAAGCTGATCGCGGTGCACCCGAAAGTGCTCGTCCCCGGCCATGGTGCCCCCTCGCGAACGCCGCGCGCCGACCTCGTGTTCACCCGCGACTATCTACGCTATCTGCGCACCAAGATGGGCGAGGCGGCCCGCAACCTTGTCCCTTTCGATGAAGCCTACGAAAAAACCGATTGGTCGAAGTATCGCGCCATGCCGGCGTTCAACGAAGCCAACCGGGTGAATGCCTACGACCAGTATTTGCGGCTGGAGGCGGAAGGGACGGGCGAATAGGCAGCGCAGCGAAAAATGGAGACACGTTCCAGGCCATTCCCAGAAATTGCACCCCAATCACGCTGTGAGCGGTCAGGCCGCAGCAACCCGATTGGCCAAACCACCCCATAAAGCGCGATAATTTAAATATATAAGAAATCATTAGAAAACTTATCATCAATGTTTTGCCCTCCCGAAGAACTCCTGCAGAAAAACCAGGCTCTGTCGAACACCTGGCGGCGCTATCAGGCGGAACCGAGTTTTGAGAGCTTCGTGGAACTGGCCGTATCCATCAACAGCTTCACCGAATTCCTGATCGACAAGGGCATCACGGCCTTGCACCACGCCAGCCACCAGCTTGAGCAGGTCACGCTCGCGCTGTTCAACAAGGATGTCGGCCACCCGCTGCCGCAGGCCGCGCTGGACGATCTGAGCGAACGCGTGCGCGCGCTGGCACGCATGACCCAGGCCCACGCCTCGGCAACGGCCGGCCTGGCCGAGCACGGCCAGGATCCGCAACACGCCCTGCCCAATGCCGTGCGGATCGGCCAGACCTGGCTGATCGCGCACAACCGGGCTGCCTGGACCGGTCTGGAGGCACAACTCGGCTATTTCGGCATGACGGCTGGATTCATCACCTGGGAACAGGCCTTGCCGGACAGCGCGGGCGTGGCACCCCTGCTGCTGCTCGACATGAGCTGCCTGCCAGAAACCGAGTGGCGCACCCGGATCCAGGCGTTGCGGCAACGATTCGAGATGGGCCAGCTGATCTGCCTCGGGGTACGCTCCGATTTCGAGCAGCTGCAGCAGGTGCTGGGCGGCGGCTGCGACAGCTGCCTGCTGGAAGGCACGCCCCCGCATGCCATCATCGAGCACATCATGGAACTGAACGAGCGGCACGAGCAGGAGGCCTACCGCGTGCTGATCGTGGAGGATTCCAAGACTGCCAGCCACCTCATCCGCCGCACGCTGCAGCAAAACCAGATCGTGTCCGAGATCGTCAACGATCCGCGCCAGACGCTGAACGCGCTCAAGCAGTTCAATCCGGACCTGATCCTGATGGACATGTATATGCCCAACTGCACGGGCGTCGAGGTCGCGCGCATCATCCGCCAGCACAACGAATTCCTCAGCATGCCCATCGTCTACCTGTCCGGCGAAACCAACGTCGCCCTGCAGGTCGACGCCATGCGGCTGGGCGGCGATCATTTCCTGACCAAGCCGTTCAATCCGGTGTTCCTGAACACCATCATCATGAGCAAGATCGAGCGCTACCGCGCGTTGCGCCGTTCGATGTACCACGACAGTCTGACCGGCCTCCTCAACCACTCCAGCGGCAAGAACACGCTCGACATGGTGCTGTCCGGCGTCGTGCACGAGGGCGGTTTTCTGTCAGTGGTGATGATGGACATCGACCATTTCAAGCAGGTCAACGACACGTATGGTCACCCCGTCGGCGACCAGGTCATCCGCAGCCTGTCGTGGCTGCTCAAGCAGCGGCTGCGCAAGCACGACATCCTCTGCCGCTACGGCGGCGAGGAGTTCCTCATCGGCCTGCCGCATACCGATGCCGAACAGGCCTACGGCATCGTGGACCGCATCCGTCGGGATTTCGCACAAATCCGGCATCCCTACCGCGACACCCATTTCCTTGCGACCGCCAGCGGCGGCATCGCCACCTACCCGCTCCATCAAACCGGCGACGCGCTGATCAAGGCCGCGGACGAAGCGCTCTACCAGGCCAAGCACAACGGCCGCAACCGCATCCACAGCAGCGACGACTAGCCGACGATCAGCTTCAAGCCGATCAGGATGGTCACGATCTCGAACGACCGCTTGATCCACAGATTGCCTTTGCGGATGGCGAGGTGG
>DATCTE010000369.1:0-2534 GCA_036568085.1 Thiobacillus sp. | reverse complement strand
TAGCGGTAGGCGTTGATCAGCCGCAGCACGGCGACCTGCGCGGCATCCGCCCCAGCTGCCGCGCCCGGCAGAGACTGCATCAGCCAGGGCGCCAGCGCGTCGTCGCCGAACTGTTCCAGGTACGCCGCATTGCCGGCATACAACGGCGAAGTCAGATGCCAGTCGGGTGCACTCATGGCCAATCGATCCCTGGCGACCCGCTAGCCCTTGCGCTGTTCGATCGGAACGAATTCACGCCGTGCCGCACCGGTATAAAGCTGACGCGGACGGCCGATCTTGTGCGCCGGGTCGGACAGCATTTCGTGCCACTGTGCGACCCAGCCGGCGGTGCGCGCCATGGCGAACAGCGCGGTAAACATGCTGGTGGGGATGCCCATGGCGCGGAAGATGATGCCGGAATAGAAATCGACGTTGGGATAGAGCTTCCTGGCGATGAAGTACTCGTCTTCCAGTGCGATGCGTTCGAGCTCGAGCGCGATCTTGAACTGCGGATCATCGCGCAGGCCGAGTTCGTCGAGCACTTCGTAGCAGGTCTGGCGGATGATCGCGGCGCGCGGATCCATGTTCTTGTAGATGCGATGGCCGAAGCCCATCAGGCGGAAGGGATCGCTCTTGTCCTTGGCGCGGCGGATGAATTCCGGAATCTTGGAGACATGATCCATCTCCTCCAGCATCCGCAGTACCGCCTCGTTGGCGCCACCGTGCAATGGCCCCCACAGCGAGGCCATGCCGCTGGCGATGCAGGCGTAGGGATTGGCGCCGCTGGAACCCGCCAGGCGCACGGTCGAGGTCGACGCGTTCTGCTCGTGATCGGCGTGCAGGATGAAGATGCGATCGAGCGCGCGCGCCAGCACCGGATTGGGCTCGTAGGGCTCGCAGGGGCTGGAAAACATCATGTGCATGAAGTTTTCGGCGTAACGCAAGCGGTTCTGCGGATAAACGAAGGGCTGGCCCTCGTTGAACTTGTAGGCCCAGGCTGCCACCGTCGGCACTTTCGCAATCAGGCGATGGGCGACGACCTCACGATGCTGCGGGTTGAAGTTGTCGAGGCCGCTGTGGTAGAAGGCCGACATCGCCCCGGTCACACCGATCATCACTGCCATCGGGTGGGCGCTGCGACGGAAGCCGCGGAACACGTTTTCCATCTGGTCGTGCAGCAGGGTGTGATGGCGAATCGACTGCTCGAATGCCGTCTTCTGCTCGGCCGTCGGCAGCTCGCCGTGAAGCAGCAGGTAGCTGACTTCCATGTAATCCGACTGGTAGGCCAGTTCATCGATCGGATAGCCGCGGTAATACAGCAGACCTTCGTCGCCATCGATATAGGTGATGGCGGACGTGCAGCTAGACGTCGCGGTAAAGCCAGGGTCGTGGGTGAAATAGCCGTGCGCACCCAGTGTGCGGATGTCGATCACCGGCTTGCCATAGGTGCCCTGTTCGATGGGCAGTTCGATCGACGGACTGCCATCGCTGAACGTGAGGGTGACGGTTTTTTTCATCGTATTTCCCGATAATGCTGTAGGCGTTCGATAAGCACTTCAAGGTCGGCATCGCCCGCAGGCGACCTGTCATGCAGCCGGTCTGCAATCTCCATGTCCGACAGGGTCAGGAGCCGCTCCAGCGCGGCTGTCTCGTGAGGTTGAAGTGTAGCGCGGTGCGCGGCCCAAAAGCCACCCAGCCAGAGATCGAGTTCAAGCAATCCGCGCCGGCAGCGCCAGGACAAGAGGTCAGACACGCCGCTTCACCAGCAACGACTTGATGCGCCCGATCGCCGCCGTCGGGTTCAGTCCCTTGGGACAGGCCTCCACGCAGCTCATGATGCCGCGGCAGCGATACAGCCGGTACGGGTCTTCCAGGTTGTCGAGCCGCGCGGCCGTTGCCTCGTCGCGACTGTCGGCGATGAAGCGGTAGGCCTGCAACAGCCCGGCCGGGCCGACGAAGGTGTCCGGGTTCCACCAGAACGAAGGACATGAGGTGGTGCAGCAGGCGCACAGGATGCATTCGTAGGCGCCGTCGAGCAGCGCGCGGTCCTCCGGGCTTTGCAGGCGCTCGACCTCGGGCTCGGGGGCATCGTTGATGAGCCAGGGCTTGATCGAACGGTACTGCTTGTAGAAAGGCTCCATGTCGACGATCAGGTCGCGGATCACCGGCAGCCCCGGCAGCGGTCGCACCTCGATCGGCTCCTTCAGTTCCGACAGGGGCGTGATGCACGCCAGCCGGTTCCTGCCGTTCACGTTCACCGCGTCCGACCCACACACGCCTTCGCGGCAGGAGCGACGCAAGGACAGCGTCTCGTCCTGCGCCTTGATCGCCAACAGCGCGTCGAGCAGCATCTTGCCGGCGGGCTCGATGTCGAGGTCGACGTCCTGCATGTAAGGCTTCCCGCCAGATTCGGGTTGGTAGCGGTAGAGGCGGAATTTCATGTGTGCTCGCAGTCCGTGGTGATTGCGGCGGCTTCGCTTTTCGCCTGTGGGCGAGTTACTTTCTTTGCTTCGCCAAAGAAAGTAACCAAAGAAAGGCGACCCCGCATCGCTGCC
>DATCTE010000368.1:0-7987 GCA_036568085.1 Thiobacillus sp. | reverse complement strand
TCACCCAGGAGTTCGGTTTCCAGATTGCGCGACAGAAGGCCGGACTGCTCAAGGTTGTGGTGTTCGTGCTGGGCTTCGCGCTGCCCGGCCTGATGCTGGTGTGGGTGTTCAACCAGCAGGGCGGACAGGCTGCCGCCATCGTCGCGGCGCTGGCCGGCATCACAGGCGCGGCCGTCGAACGTTGGCTGTTCTTCGCAGAAGCGCGCCATGTCGTGAACCTGTATCACGGTGCGCAGCGCTGCTAATCCTCTTGCGGAGTGGGGACATGCTTGGCGCGTCTCCCGCTTTGGGGTATATTAGAAAATTCTAATTTCTCCATTGCAGGAGTGTGACACCTATGTTCGGACTGTCAGGATTCAAGGAAGTCGATCCCGGTTACGTGGCGGAAATCGCAGCCAAGGGCGCGCATCTGATTGACGTGCGCACCGAGGCCGAAGTCGCGCAGGGCGTGATCGATGGCGCCATCCATATCCCGTTGCACCTGCTGCCGCTGCGTGCGGCCGATATCCCCCAGGACAAGCCGGTGGTGATCTACTGCCGCTCGGGCGCCCGCTCGGCTCAGGCGTGTGCGTTCATGGCCTCCAAGGGCTACGACAACATGCACAACCTGGCTGGCGGCATCATGGCCTGGGCGCGCTCCGGCAACGCGCTGAGCCAGCCGCGCTGACATCTGGACCGAATTCGGATTTCCCCCGGCTGCGCAGCAATTTCGGTTGCAATAGGGGAACTTCTGGTTTAAGGTACCGCAGCGTTTTTTAGTACATGCCGATTTAATGGATTTAATGTAAGGAGAACAACATGAATTTCGATAAAGAACTCGACGCACGTGGCCTGAACTGCCCCCTGCCCATCCTGCGTGCCAAGAAAGCCCTGGCTGAAGTCGCCAGCGGCCAGGTGCTGAAAATCCTGTCGACCGACCCGGGCTCGGTCAAGGACTTCGCAGCCTTCGCCAAGCAGACCGGCAATGAACTGCTGTCCACCGCAGAAGCGGGCGGCGAGTTCACCTTCTTCATGAAGAAAAAATAATACGAAACCAAACCGGCGCCGTCTGTTCCAACGAACACACGGCGCTGTTTTTTTAACTGGAACAAACAGGAGAGACAGAGCATGGATACCAAAAAAATGGCCATCATCGCCACCAAGGGCACGCTGGACTGGGCATACCCCCCGTTCATCCTGGCCTCGACGGCGGCTGCGCTGGGCTACGAAACCCAGATTTTCTTCACTTTCTATGGCCTCCAGCTCGTCCGCAAGGATCTGTCTGTCCTCAAGGTCAGCCCGCTGGGCAACCCCGGCATGCCGATGAAGATGCCGTTTGGCCCCAAGTGGTTCAAGAGCATCAACTGGAACATGCCCAACGCCATCCAGTCGCTTATCCCCGGCTACGAAAGCGTGGCAACGGCCTTGATGAAGCAGACCATCGCCAATAACGGCGTGGCCACCATCCCCGACCTGCGCGAACTGTGCCAGGAAGCGGAAGTCAAGTTCATTGCCTGCCAGATGACCGTCGAACTGTTCGGTTTCGAGCATTCCGACTTCATCGACGGCCTTGAATATGGTGGCGCTGCCACCTTCTTCGAATTTGCCGGCGAAACCGACATCTGCCTGTTCATCTAAGAAACAGCAGCTGACGCAGCATTACCGCATGATGAAAAAGAGCCGAAAGTATTCGGCTCTTTTTTTATGTGTCATTTGTACCACACCCGATCCGGATTATTCGGCTGGCCGTGCCGGCCGGCTTGTCTAAGCCCGAGCTCGCGCGTAGCCTTCGGTGCAGGCCATTCAATAGGCTGATCTGTAGTAATTTTGCCCATAAGGAGACATCTAATGAAATTCACCCGTGTATTCGCATTCATGGCGCTGGCCGGTCTGGCCGGCAGCGCCTACGCCACCAACGGTTACTTTTCGCACGGCTACGGCATGAAGGCCAAGGGCATGGGTGGCGCAGCCACTGCCAGCTCAGATGACGCCTTCTTCGGTGCCAATAACCCCGCAGCCGCTGCCTTTGCGGGTAATCGCCTCGATTTGGGTGCTGATCTGTTCAGCCCGCGCCGCGACATGAGCCGCACTGGTGCCACCGCCGTTCCTGGTAGCGTTGACAGCGACTCCAAATATTTCGTCATTCCTGAGTTCGGTTACAACCACATGATGAGCAACGACTTGGCGCTCGGTGTGACGGTGTATGGAAATGGCGGGATGAATTCCAATTACGCCGGTGGGCAGTTCGACTGCAGCGCCCTTCCCGGCGGTGGTCCTGGCAGCAACGCGCTGTGCGGCGCGGGAAAGTTGGGCGTGGATCTGATGCAACTGATTGTCGCCCCCACCGCAGCCTACAAGATTGCCCCCAACCACTCCATCGGTATTTCCCCGCTAATCGGCTATCAGCGCTTCAAGGCAGAGGGATTGCAGGCATTTGGCCAAATCTCAACCGATTCCAACAACCTGACCAATCGTGGTTATGACGATAGCTTTGGCTACGGCGTGCGCATCGGCTACATGGGCAAGATCACCCCGACCGTTACCATTGGCGCGGCCTATGCGTCAAAGATGAACTTCAATGAGTTCAGCAAGTACAAGGGTCTGTTTGCGGAACAGGGTGACTTTGACATTCCCGAGAACTACAACCTCGGCGTGGCTTGGCAGGCCACTCCTGCAGTCAAGCTGGCTCTGGACTACCAGCGCATCAACTACACGGGCGTGGCTTCCGTGTCCAATAGCAGCCAGCAGCCTGGGTGTCCAGGCACACAAGCCAGCTGCCTCGGCGGAAGCAACGGGATCGGCTTTGGCTGGCAGGACATCAACGTGTGGAAACTGGGTGCCGAATACAAGTACAGTCAGCAGCTGACGCTGCGTGCAGGCTACAACCATGGCGACAACCCGATCAGATCGCAAGATGTGACCTTCAACATTCTGGCGCCGGGCGTCGTGAAGGACCATGCAACCCTCGGCTTCACCTACACGCTGGCATCGGGCAATGAAGTGACCATGAGCTATATGCATGCCTTCAAAAACGACGTAACTGGTACGCCCAACCCCGCTTATTTCAACGTGGGTGGCACCGAAAAAATCCAGATGTATCAGGACTCGCTGGGCATCCAGTACAGCTGGAAGATGTAATTTCCAACTCAGCTGATTGATTAAGACGGGGTCGAAAGACCCCGTCTTTTTTATTCGCACTTTGCCGTGCGCACATGGCGGGTAAAAGTAATGAAAAAAAGCGCAGCCAAGGCCGCGCTTTTTGTTTGAAGCGAGGTGAGGAAAACGGTCAGCTCAGCCGCGCGTGCTGCGCCTCCAGTTTATGCAGCATGGCGGCAAAGTCGGCCAGCCGCACCTGCTCCTGCTGCACCACCGCAGCCGGCGCCTTGTCGACGAAGCTGGGGTTGGCGAGCTTGGTTTCGGCTTTCTTGATCTCGTTCTGGATGCGGGAGATTTCCTTGGCCAGGCGGGCGCGTTCTTCGTCCTTGTCGATTTCCACCACCAGCATCATCCGCATGTCGCCGACCAGGGCGACCGGGGCGTCGGCTTCCGGCAGCGCAGCGACGGCGCTGACGTCGGAGAGCTTGCCGAGCGCGCTGATGTAGGGCGCGAGCGCACCGATTACGGCGGCATCGCCTTCGATCACCAGCGGCACGCGCTGGGCCGGCGACAGACTCATCTCGCCGCGCAGGGTGCGGCAGGCGTTGACCAGTTCCTTCAGCAGATGGATCCGCGCAACGCTGTCGGGATGGCGTTGGGCTTCATCGACCTGCGGATAGGGCGCAAGCATGATGCTTTCGCCGCTCACGCCGGCGAGCGGGGCGACCTTCTGCCACAGCTCCTCGGTGATGAAGGGGATGATGGGATGGGCGAGGCGCAGCGTGGCTTCGAGCACCGTGGCCAGGGTGCGGCGGGTGGCGCGCTGCTGCGCGGGTGATCCGTTGTTCAACTGCACCTTGGCGAGTTCCAGGTACCAGTCGCAGTACTCATCCCACACAAATTCGTACACCGCGCGCGCGGCCTGGTCGAAACGGTAGGCGGCGAACGCCTCGCGCACCTCGCCGACGGCCTGCTGCAGGCGCGCCGCGATCCAGCGGTCGGCATCCGAGAATTCCATGGCCTGGCTGGCGTCCTGCCCGCAGTCGTGGCCTTCGAGGTTCATCAGCGCAAAGCGGGTGGCGTTCCACAGCTTGTTACAGAAGTTGCGGTAGCCCTCCGCGCGCTGCAGGTCGAACTTAATGTCGCGGCCGTGCGTGGCCAAACTCGCGAAGGTGAAGCGCAGCGCATCGGTGCCGTAGGCGGCGATGCCTTCGGGGAATTCCTTGCGGGTGCGCTTCTCGATCCCCGGTGCTTTCTTCGGGTCCATCAGTCCAGTGGTGCGCTTGGCGACGAGGTCGTCGATGCCGATGCCGTCGATGAGGTCGATCGGGTCGAGCACGTTGCCCTTCGACTTGCTCATCTTCTGGCCTTCGGAATCGCGCACCAGGCCCGTGACGTACACCTCGCGGAACGGCACCTTGCCGGTGAAGTGCAGCGACATCATCACCATGCGCGCGACCCAGAAGAAGATGATGTCGAAGCCGGTGACCAGCACCGAGGTTGGCAGGTAGCGTTCGAGTTCCGGCGTCTGCTCCGGCCAGCCCAGCGTCGAGAAGGGCCACAATGCGCTGGAAAACCAGGTGTCCAGCACGTCGCTGTCCTGCGTCAGCTCGCGGCCGCCGGCCTGCTTGCGCGCCTCTTCTTCCGTGTGCGCGACGTAGAACTCACCGTCGGCGTCGTACCACGCGGGGATGCGGTGGCCCCACCACAGCTGGCGCGACACGCACCAGTCCTGGATGTTCTCCAGCCACTGGCGATAGGTCGTCGTCCAGTTCTCCGGCACGAACTTGAGCTCGCCCGAATCGACCACGGCGAGGCCCTGTTTCGCCAGGCCTTCCATGCTCATGAACCACTGGTCGGTGAGCATCGGCTCGATCACCGCGTGGGTGCGGTCGCCGCGCGGGATCATCAGCTTGTGGGGTTTCGCCGAAACCAGCAGGCCCTTGGCCTGCAGTTCGTCGAGCAGCTTCTGGCGCGCGTCGTAGCGGTCGAGGCCCTGGTATTCGCTCGGGCAGAGGTCGTTCATCTTGGCGTCGAGCGTGAGCACGCTGATCGCCACCAGCTTGTGGCGCTGCCCGACCTGCCAGTCGTTGAAGTCGTGCGCCGGGGTGATCTTGACCACGCCGGTGCCGAACTCGCGGTCGACATAGGTATCGGCAATGATCGGTATGCTGCGTTCAGCGATCGGCAGGCGCACATGCTTGCCGATCAGATGCGCATAACGTTCGTCCTCCGGATGCACCGCCACGGCCGTGTCGCCGAGCAGCGTTTCCGGACGGGTGGTGGCAACGGTGAGATGGCCGGAGCCATCCTCCAGCGGATAGTTGATCTCCCAGATGAAGCCGTCTTCCTCGGCGGCGACGACTTCAAGGTCGGACACCGCGGTCTGCAGCACCGGGTCCCAGTTCACCAGGCGCTTGCCGCGGTAGATCAGGCCTTCGCGGTAGAGCCGCACGAAGACTTCGGTAACGGCTTTCGACAGGCCATCGTCCATGGTGAAGCGCTCGCGGCTCCAGTCGGGGCTGGTACCGAGGCGGCGCATCTGGCGGGTGATGGTGGAGCCGGAGTGTTCTTTCCATTCCCACACTTTTTCCAGGAATTTCTCGCGGCCGAGGTCGTGGCGCGAAATGTTCTGCGCGTCGAGCTGGCGCTCGACCACGATCTGGGTGGCGATGCCGGCGTGGTCGGTGCCCGGCTGCCACAGCGTGTTGTCACCCGCCATGCGGTGATAGCGGGTGAGGGCGTCCATCAGGGTGTGCTGGAAGGCGTGGCCCATGTGCAGCGTGCCGGTGACGTTGGGCGGCGGCAGCATGATGCAGTAGGCAGGGGCGTCGGGCGCGTCGCCGGCCTTGAAGTAGCCGGCGCTTTCCCACTGGGCGTACCAGCGTTTTTCGATGTCAGCCGGTTCGAAGGATTTGGCGAGTTCCATGGCGTGCGCGCAAAGCCGACATTATCCCAAAGAATCCTGGGACAAGTCCCAAAAGACTGGGACGCGTCCTAAAAAAGCCTGGGACAGGTCCCAAAAACGCCGCTAAGGATGCGGTTTCAGGTCGACGGGTCGCGCGGCTGCTTGAGTTTTTCGGCGACGGCGTCGCGCACGATTTCACGCACGTTGACGTCAAGCTGGCTGAGCAGACTGGACACGGTCTGGTCGATGTTCTTGCGCAGCTCGGCGGCGACCTGTTTTTCCATGACTTCGGACAGGCGGGGCGCCAGTTCGCTCATCAGCTGCTCGGCCAGGGTGTCGCTCACGGCGGAAGGCGGCGTTTCGGCAGCGGGTGCTGCGGCTTGAGCGGGCGGAGAAACCGGTTCGGGTGCCGTGGCTGCGGGCGGTACGGCGGGTACTACAGCGGCGGGAGGCATGCCGCGTTCGATCACCTGGGTGAGCACCGGCAGCCAGGCATCGGGCGGCGCAGCCCGCGCGCTTGCGGCAGGGGGCCCGGATGCCGTATCGCTGCGATCGCTCTCGACACCACCGCGATGTTTTTTCAGCAGCGCATCCATCTTGCTTAATAAGGGGCTGTCACTCATGGGGGCCTCCTATCCGGCTTGCTGACGCAGGTCATGCGTCTTCAGGGCGTAGCCGCGCGTCTGGTAAAAGCGGTAACGCGCGCGCCCCTGTTCGCGCCCGGCATCGTCTTGGCCGACGATTTCGACCAGGCGTTCGAAGCGTGCAAACGTGGGCGGCTGTTCGGTGTGCAGGTTGATCATCACGTCCGCTTGGCGCAGGGCGTCGGCATTGGCGCCGATCAGCACTGGCGTCTCGCCCGCCAGCGCGTCGCTGTCGCGGCAATGCGGCACGAAACCCAGCGCCGGCGTGGTCCACAGCAGGCGGTCGATGGCGTCCGCCACCGCTGCATCCGGGGCGTAGATCATCACCTGCTTGCCCTGGCCGTATGCCTTGGTCGCGACGCGGCGGGCGACGTCGAGCGGGCTGTCGGCAAAGGTGTAGAAGGTGATTTCGGTCACTGCTGCCGGCTTACTTCTGGGTGCGGTTCAAGAGGAAGTGCACCAGCAGCGACACCGGCCGTCCGGTCGAGCCTTTTTCGCGGCCCCCCTTGTAGGCGGTGCCGGCGATGTCGAGGTGCGCCCAGTGGTATTTCTTGGCGAAGCGCGACAGGAAGCAGGCCGCAGTGATCGAGCCGGCCGGGCGGCCGCCGATGTTGGCCATGTCGGCCAGGCTGCTCTTCAGTTGGTCCTGATAGTCGTCCCACAGCGGCATGCGCCAGACGCGGTCCCAGGCGTGGTCGGCGGCGTGCTCGATCTCGCGCGCCAGCGGGTCGTGGTTGCTGTAGAGCGCGCTGGGGTGGGCGCCGAGCGCGATCACGCAGGCGCCGGTGAGCGTGGCCAGGTCGACCACGGCGTCGGGTTCGAAGCGTTCGGCGTAGGTCAGCGCGTCGCACAGGATCAAACGGCCTTCGGCATCGGTGTTGAGGATTTCGATGGTCTGGCCGGACATCGATTTGACGATGTCGCCCGGCTTGTTGGCGTTCGCATCCGGCATGTTTTCGCAGGCCGGGATGAGGCCGACGACGTTGAGCGGCAGCCCCAGTTCGCCGATGGCGCGGAAGGCGCCGATGACCGCGCCGCCGCCGCTCATGTCGTAGTTCATCTCGTCCATCTCAGCCGGCGGCTTGAGCGAAATGCCGCCGGCGTCGAAGGTGACCGCCTTGCCGACCAGCACCACCGGTTTGTCGCCTTTTTTGCCGCCTTCGTGCTTCAGCACGATGAAGCGCGGCGGCTTGTCGCTGCCCTTGCCGACCGACAGGAAGGAGCCCATGCCGAGTTTGTCGCAGGCGGCGTAATCAAGAATCTCGCAGCCGAAGCCGTGCGCTTTGGCCACTTTCTTCGCCTCGGCAGCCAGGTATTCGGGCGTGCAGATATTGGACGGCGTGTTGCCCAGGTCCTTGGC
>DATCTE010000367.1:0-2628 GCA_036568085.1 Thiobacillus sp. | reverse complement strand
GCTGGGCGGTGTCAGGGCTGGTCATGCCGCCATTCCCCATGCCCATGCCGCCCATGCCGCCACCCATGCCGCCTTTGGCATAGACCGCGCCGCTGGCGAGACCGGCAGTCACGAGAACCAGGGAAAGAACTTTCAGCGATTTCATCATTGCACTCCTTGTGGATTGAGATTACCGACCCCGCCGTCCGGACCCTGCGGCCGAACCAGCACTCGAACCCGCACTGCCGCCAGCCGCCGCGCCGCCCATTTCCTGCTGGCGATGCTCATAGCCGGCGCCGTAGCGCAGGGTGGCCGGCGCCTGCGTGTTGCCTGGAACCGGTGCAGGCGCGCGCAGATTGCGTTGCACCGTCTCGTCGACCTGGCCAGCAGCGGGGGCGCGCAGGGCGTCGCGCGGCAAGGACAGGTTGAGGGGACGGGGCTGCGCGGCTTTTGCGTTGGACTGGCGCGCCTCGGCCCAGCCCGGCGAGGCCAGGGCCAGGACAGACGGGACAAGGATCAGGTTCAGGCGCGACAGACTCATGGCAGGTTCGGGTTTCGGTTGGGACCGCGGAATTGCGGCTGGAATGCATTGTGGGATGAGTGTGTCGCTGCGCGATGTCAGCGGGATGGCGCAGCGTGTCAGTGTGTGTCCGTTTGTGACAGGCGGGCAGGAGTGGCCCTGTTCTGGAGTAGGATAAACGGCACTGGGCGCAGTGTCATCGCTGCATGCGGTGGCGCGCCGAACCGCCCGAAAACCCAACCTACCCTGCTGCCAAGGCCCAGACTCCGCATGATGCAATCGTTCAAGCCCGATTTCCAAAACGCTGCCCGAGGTACGCGATGACGGAGGGCGGCGCGTCACGAATCCTGGTGGTGGACGACGACCCCGGCATGCGTTCCCTGCTGGAAGCCTATCTGGGGGACAGCGGTTTTGCGGTGGAGACGGCGATGGACGGCGCGGCGATGTGGCAGGCGCTGGAGCGCGGCATGCCGGATGCCATCGTGCTCGACCTGATGATGCCCGGCGAGGACGGGCTGTCGCTGGCGCGCCGCCTGCGCAGCCAGTCGAACGTGCCCATTCTCATGCTGTCGGCGCGCGGCGAGGAAGTCGACCGCGTGGTCGGGCTGGAAATGGGTGCCGACGATTACCTGGCGAAACCCTTCAGCCCGCGCGAACTGCTGGCCCGCCTGCGTGCGCTGCTGCGACGCAGCCAGGCACAGGCCGAGCCTGCCCCGCAGCCCGCGCTTCCCACCTTCGGACCGTTTCAGCTGGATGCGGCGAGCCACCGGCTCACCCGCGACGGCGTCGAGGTGAAACTGTCGACCGCCGAATTCGCCCTGCTGCGCATCTTCATCGAGCACCCGCTGCGGGTGCTGTCGCGCGACACCCTGATCGACATGCTGAAAGGCTACGAGCGCGACCCGTTCGACCGCAGCGTCGATACCCGCGTCACCCGGCTGCGCCGCAAGATCGAGCCCGACTCCACCGAGCCGGTCTACATCCGTACCGTGCGCGGCGAAGGCTACCTGTTCAATCCGCGCGGCGGCGCGGCGTGAGACTGTCGTCGCGCCTGAGCCTGACGCAGCAGAATGCGCTGCTGCTGGTGGTGTTCTTCATCATTTTCGAATTGCTGGTGGCGTCGGCCATCACCTACTTCCTGATGCTGCCGATGGCGCGCCGGTCAGCGTCCGATCTCGCGGGCCTGATGACGCTGTCGGTGCAGACCTGGAGCGAGCTGCCGCCCGTCACCCGTCCCGCTTTCGAAATCGAACTGGCGCGTTCGCACGCGCTGGCGCTGCGCGCCGAGCCGCCGCACAACGCCGCGCCGCCCTCGTGGCGGGAACCCTATCTGCGCTTTCTGGTGGCGTCCCTGAGCGCGCGGGCGGGCGAGCCGGTCACGACTTCGCGCGAGGAAATCCGGGGCGAGGAATGGTTCTGGGTGTCGCTGCCTGCCGGCGACGGGCACCTCTCGGTGGGATTCCCCCATAGCCGCATCGGCCCGCGTCCGATCCACGCCCTGCTGGCCTCGCTGGCCGGCGGTGCGCTGCTGACCCTGCTTGCGGCCTGGTGGCTGGCGCGTCGCGCCATCCGTCCGCTGCAACGGCTGCAGCAGGCGGTCACTTACCTGGGGCGCGGGCAGGCGCCGGAGCGCCTGCCCGAAACCGGCCCGCGTGAAATCGCCGCCCTGAGCCGCCGTTTCAATGAAATGGCGAAACAGGTGGAGGACCTGCTGGCTGCCCGTACCGTGCTGCTGGCCGGCGTGTCGCACGACCTGCGCACGCCGCTGGCACGGCTGCGGCTGGCGGTGGAAATGCTGGTGAAGAAGCCGAGTGCGGAACTGGCGACGCAGGTGGAGGGCGACATCGAGGCGATGGACCGCCTGATCGGCGACGTGCTGACGCTGGCGCGCGGGTTCGGACATGAAGCGGCCCAGCGGGTGGTGCTGCCCGATCTGCTGGCCGATCTGGTGCGGGCCACCCCCGGTGCGGCAGAGCGGGTTCAGATCGAGGCGGCCGATATCGCACTCGAGGCCCCTGCCGGCGCCTTGCGCCGCATTCTGGCCAACCTGCTGGAAAACGCCCTGCGCTATGGCGGTGGCCAGCCGGTGACGCTGCGTGCCGAGGCGGCGGAAGGGGCGTGTCGCATCG
>DATCTE010000366.1:0-5481 GCA_036568085.1 Thiobacillus sp. | reverse complement strand
GGTAGTCGCGGATGCCGTACTTGTGCAGGTAGGTGTAGTCCGCGTGCCCGGGCCGGAAGGTGCGCGCGATGTTGCCGTAGTCCTTGCTGCGCTGGTCCTCGTTGCGGATCAGCAGCGCGATCGGCGTGCCGGTGGTCCTGCCCTCGTAGAGGCCGGACAGAATCTCGGCAGTGTCGGATTCGCGCCGCTGGGTGACGTGGCGCGAGGTGCCGGGCTTGCGGCGGTCGAGGTCATGCTGGATGTCGGACTCGGCAAGCCCCATGCCGGGCGGGCAGCCGTCGACCACGCAGCCGATCGCGGGGCCGTGCGATTCGCCGAACACGGTGACACAGAACAGTTTGCCGAGTGTGCTGCCTGACATGGGAATAAGCTGGAAATGAGCCGAAGGAATGCGCCGAAGTCTAGCACAGGCGCGGCTTCGGGCGCCGGACGCTGCAGCCCTGTGAACTTGCCGTCACAGACGTGTTCTATCCTGAATTGCTCATCCACACGGGAACCGCCCATGAATGCCACGCAGCACGTCGCCTCCCTCGGTCAAAGCCTCTGGCTGGACAACCTGTCGCGCAGCCTGATCCACGACGGCACCCTGGCCCGCCTCATCGCCGAGGACGGCGTCTCGGGCGTGACGTCGAATCCCTCGATTTTCCAGAACGCGCTCGCCACCAGCCCGTATTACGCCGACGACCTGAAGCGGCTGAAAGTGAACGAGCCGGATGCCGAGCGGCGCTACGAGGCGCTGGTCATCCCTGACATCCAGGCGGCCTGCGATCTGCTGCGGCCCACCCATGAGGCCAGCGGCGGCAACGACGGCTATGTCAGCCTGGAAGTCGCGCCGCGCTGGGCCTATGACGCCACGCGAACGGTGGAGGAAGCGCAGCGCCTGTCCACCGCAGTGAACCGCCGCAACCTGCTGATCAAGGTGCCGGGCACGCCCGCAGGCGTCAGCGCATTCGAGGCGCTGACCACGCTCGGCATCAACGTCAACGTGACCCTGCTGTTTTCGGTGGCGCAGACGCAGGCGGTGTTCGATGCCTATCTCCGCGGCCTCACCGCACGCATGCGGGCCGGCGCCGACGTGCGCCGCAGCAAGGCGGTGGCGAGCCTGTTCCTGTCGCGCGTCGACACGCTGGTCGACCAGCAATTGACCGCCATCGGAACCCAGGCCGCACTGGCGCTGCGCGGCAAGGCCGCCGTGGCGATGGCAAGGCTCGCCTACCAGCGCTATCTGAAAACCTTTCATGGCCGCGACTTCGCCGCGCTGGCGCAGCAGGGGGCGACGCCGCAATATCTCCTGTGGGCAAGCACCGGCGTAAAAAATCCGGACTACCGCGACCTGCTGTACGTCGAGCCGCTGATCGGCAAGGAAACCATCAATACCCTGCCCGACAAGACGCTCGCCGCATTGCGCGACCACGGCCAGCCGGCGTTGCGCGTGGAGGAAGGCGTCGCCGAAGCCGAGGCGCAACGGGCGGAGCTGGCGCGGCTGGGCATCGACCTGGATGCGGTCGGCCATACCCTGCAGGACGACGGCGTCAAACTGTTCGAGGCCGCGTACCAGAAGCTGCTGCAACAGACCGGTTGAGCGGCGCGGCGCATCGCACCCTGCCTTGCATGCGTTGTGAGTGCGCGTGAAGTGGCGCATCATCGCCGCTCTGAAGCCGCTTGGTCTTATTTCCCCCATCAAGGAGCCCGTCCATGAAATCTCGTGCCGCCGTCGCCTGGGAACCCAAAAAACCGCTGTCGATCGAGGAAGTCGACGTCGAAGGTCCGCGCGAGGGCGAGGTGCTGCTGCAGGTCATCGCCAGCGGCGTGTGCCACACCGACGCCTTCACCCTGTCGGGCGACGACCCGGAAGGCGCCTTCCCCTGTATCCTCGGCCACGAGGGCGGCTGCATCGTGGTGGAGTGCGGCCCCGGGGTGAAAACGCTGAAGCCCGGCGACCACGTGATCCCGCTCTACATCCCCGAGTGCGGGCACTGCGAGTACTGCGCCTCGCCCAAGACCAACCTGTGCCAGTCGATCGCCGCCACCGTGTGGACCGGCTACATGCCCGACGGCACGCGGCGCTTTTCCAAGAACGGCCAGCCGATCTTCCATTACATGGGCTGCTCGACCTTCTCCGAATACACCGTGGTGCCGGAAATCGCACTGGCCAAGATCAACCCCGCCGCGCCGCTCGACAAGGTCTGCCTGCTCGGCTGCGGCGTCACCACCGGGATCGGCGCAGTGCTGAACACCGCCAAGGTCGAAGCCGGCTCGACCGTCGCCGTGTTCGGCCTCGGCGGCATCGGCCTGTCGGCGATCCAGGGCGCGGTAATGGCCAAGGCCGCCCGCATCCTCGCGATCGACATCAATCCCGACAAGTTCGAGATGGCGAAGGCGCTCGGCGCGACCGACTTCATCAACCCCCGCGAGGTCAGTGGCTCGCTGGTCGAGTACATCCGCGACCTGACCAAGGGCGGCGCCGATTACTCGTTCGAGTGCATCGGCAACGTCAACGTCATGCGCGACGCGCTCGAATGCACCCACATGGGCTGGGGCGTCTCCACCGTGATCGGGGTCGCCGGCGCCGGCAAGGAAATCTGCACCCGGCCGTTCAACCTCGTCGTCGGCCGCACCTGGAAAGGCACCGCGTTCGGCGGCGTCAAGGGCCGCAGCCAGCTTCCGGGCTACGTCGACAACTACATGGCGGGCAAGATCGAACTCGACAGCCTGGTCACCCACACCATGCCGCTGGAAGACATCAACCGCGCCTTCGACCTGATGCACGAAGGCAAGAGCATCCGCTCGGTCATCATTTTCTGAGGCGGCGATGAAACAAGTCGAACGGATCAAGGAATTCGGCGGCTGGCTCGAACGCTGGCAGCACGAATCGACTGCGTGCCATTGCACCATGACCTTCTCGGTCTACCTGCCGCCGCAGGCGGCGACGCAGAACCTGCCGGTGGTGTATTGGCTGTCGGGGCTCACCTGCACCGACGACAACGTACGGGTGAAGGCCGGCGCGCAGCGCTACGCGGCCGAGCTCGGACTGATCCTGGTCATGCCCGACACCAGCCCGCGCGGCGACGACGTGCCCGACGTGCCCGAGCGCTACGACCTAGGCCAGGGCGCGGGCTTCTACGTCAATGCCACGCAGGCGCCGTGGGCGACGCACTACCAGATGTACGACTACGTCACCCGCGAACTGCCTGCGCTGGTCGAGGCGCACTTCCCGGTCATTCCAGGCAAGCGCGCCATCAGCGGCCATTCGATGGGCGGCCACGGCGCGCTCATCTGCGCATTGAAGAATCCCGGCATGTTCACGTCGGTCTCCGCCTTCGCCCCCATCTGCAACCCTGTGCTCAGCCCGTGGGGGCAGGGCTGCTTCGGCGCCTATCTCGGCCCCGACAAGAAAGCCTGGGAAGCCTGGGACGCCACCTGCCTCGTCAACGCCGGCGCGCCGATTCCGCCCGCGCTGATCGACCACGGCACCGCCGACGAATTCCTGGCCGAGCAGCTCTATCCGCAGAACCTGCAGGCGGCGTGCGCCGCGCGCGGCATTCCGCTCCGGCTGCGGATGCAGGAGGGCTACGACCACAGCTATCACTTCATCGCCACCTTCATCGGCGAACATCTGGCGTTTCACGCGCAGGCGATGGCGCGTTGAGCTGCCCGCAATACGCCCCGCCTTAAGCCGAATCAAGCAAGAACAATTTATGTCGGACTAAAAAATCTTGAATGGACAGGGGATACTTCGAGGAACAGGATTGTCCATTCCAGCTCTGCCCGCGAATGCGCGCGGGGTGCCCGAAACCGATGCAAGGAGATCCGCCATGACCCTGACCTATACCCGCCTGCCCGCCCGCAATCTCGACAAGAGCGCCGGCCTGCTGCGCCCCGCCTGCATCCTGCCCGAGCGGGTTGAACTGGATAACCCGGCGCTCGACGTCATGACCGACTTCCGCCGCCTGACGGCCTTCATCGCTACGCCCGGCGACACCATCAAGCAAGCGGAAGAACGCATGATCCGCCGCAAGGTGCGCCTGCTGTTCGTCATGGACGGCCAGGACCGCGTGGCCGGCCTCATCACCAGCACCGACATCCACGGCGAAAAGCCGCTGCAGGTCGTGCAGAGCCGCGACATCCGCCGCGACGAAGTGCTGGTGGCCGACATCATGACGCCGGTGGAACGGCTGGAAGCAGTCGACTACGACGACATCGCCCATGCCCGCGTCGGCCACGTGCTGGAGACGCTCAAGGCGCGCGGCCGCCAGCACGCCCTGGTGATCGAGCACACCGAAGGCCGGCAGATGGTGCGCGGCCTGCTGTCGCTGTCGCAGCTGTGCAAGCAGCTGGGTGTCAACGTCGAAACCACCGAAGTGGCCAACACCTTCCTCGAAATCGAGCAGCACCTGGCGCACGCCTGAGCTGACTGACCGCTGCATCGCCTGCCGCACCGGTGCAGCGGTCTCATCTGTTGCGGCGTCCCCATGCCTGAGCGTGCCCCGCGCCGTGTTCTGCGGGGCGCGGGGCGTCTGCAGGCTGCCTGGCCAAAGCCCCGGCCCGGTGCCTTTACCTATCCCACGCCGCACCCGAGGTTTTCCCGCGCGGCGTCTTGTGCTCAAATCCCAACCGTCCGGGCACGCCCTCTGCGCGCACGGGCGGGAGCGGGACCGCAGAACCCATAACAAGCACATGAACATTTCAGTCAGCGAACTGATCGTCCGGTATCTGGAACGCCTGGGGATCGACCACATCTTCGGCATGCCGGGCGCGCACGTGCTGCCCCTCTACGACCGCCTGCACGACTCGGGCGTGAAAAGTGTGCTGGTCAAGCACGAGCAGGGTGCCGCCTTCATGGCGGGCGGCTATGCGCGGGTTTCGAACCGGCCCGCTGCCTGCATCGCCACGGCGGGTCCCGGCGCCACCAATCTCATTACCGGGATAGCGAACGCCTACGCCGAGCGGCTGCCGGTGCTGGCGATCACCGGCGAGACCTCCACCTACATCTTCGGCCGCGGCGGTCTGCAGGAAAGCTCGGGCGAAGGCGGCGCGATCGACCAGGGTGCACTGTTCGCCAGCGTCACCCGCTATCACAAGCTGGTCGAGCGCACCGACTATCTAGGCCAGGTGCTGAACCAGGCCACGCAGGCGCTGCTCGGGCGCGATCCGGGCCCGGTGCTGCTGTCCATCCCCTACAACGTGCAGAAGGAAATGGTCGACGACAGCGTGCTCGATCAGGTTCATTTCCCGCGCAAGGCTTCAGCCCCGCAGACGGCATTGGTTGCCGAACTTGCCGAACTGCTGCGCGCCGCACGCCATCCGGTGATCGTCGCCGGCTACGGCTGCATCCAGGCCGGTGCGCGCGACGTCATCGCAGCCTTGTCCGAAACCTTCCACATCCCGGTCACCACCAGTCTCAAGGCCAAAGGCGTGGTGGCCGAAGGTACGCCCCTGTCGCTCGGCTGCCTCGGCGTCACCTCCAACGGCGACGCCTAC
>DATCTE010000365.1:0-10771 GCA_036568085.1 Thiobacillus sp. | reverse complement strand
CAAACAACTTGATTTTGGCTTCCGCTGTTAGCCCTTTGTCACTGACCGCGCATAAGGTAATCATCCGTGCGGCGTCAGGGTATATGCCTTGGAAAGTCGGTGGATTGAGCGCGAGTGCCTTTTCCATCATTTGCATTGCTTCACAATTCTTTCCTTGGTCATGCAGCACGGAACCAAAGCCCGCGTATACCTCGGGATTACTCGGGTCAAGCAGCCAGGCTTGATTGAACCTGCGCATCGCATTGGCAAGGTCGTCGCGTTGGTAGTAAGCGAAGCCATTGTTAACAAATGCAGCACTCGCTTTCTCTCGTGTTCCGAAGCGGCTGGTTGTATCAGCGATCAATTTTTCATCGCCCGCCTTTAGCTCTGGAATTGCGCTTCGGTCCATGCCCCCGTACATAGGCACCTGATCGATTGGAACCTGCCCTTCTGCACGGAGTGAGGTCGAGAAGGCCATAAGTAAGACTGTGGCAAGAATGGCAACAGGGTGACTCATGATGAACCTCGGGTGACTTGATGCATAACGTGCTAGCTAACCGGCGCGCCGCCGTTAGGCGGAGCGTCCGTGTTGAGCGGCGGGTTAGCCCTAACCAGCCGCAAATTGATGAAGTAAAGCACAACGCCGGTAGTGGCACCGCAGGCACCAGCGATGAACAACACGGGAATAAGTGACGTGGCGACAACAAGCCAAAAATGAGCTTCGAGGGGAGATAGACCATCAAATACAGTGCCGGCTGCTAGGGCGGCATTGGAAAAGCCCCACAGCCAGACAGCCAAAGCAACTGCCATTCCCCAACCAAAGCCCTCAAGTGCTGCGTGTCTGATACTTGCCTTGCCGCGCTGGATTGAACGAGCGGATGCAGCTCCCCTCCAGCCCACGAGGGCAACTCCGGAAAGTTTGGCGTTCTTGCCGAGCGTCCCGCAAGTGCCGATGGCAAACCGCAACGCTTCATGTTTGTCGGGCGCGAGAGTCAATCGCTCGACTACTGGGAAGGCGAGTGACGGTACGGATGCCCAAGCCATCACTCGAACGGACCTGCGCAAAAAAGCCGCGCAGGCCGGTGAATTCAAACCTTATGCGTCACGCGGACGCAACACCGCATATTGTTAGCCAATAGTAAGGGAGGAAACCGATGAGAGCAGATGTACCTAAGCCTGAGCGTTCGACAGCGTGGGAACCTGAAATCCGGGCCCGCGAAGAAGCACTCCGAACTGCATTCCTGGCTGCAAACACGGCAGCATTGGACGAGATTTTGGCCGATGGCTATATCGTCAATTCGCCCTTGCAACGGGTACTCGAGAAGCCGCAACTTCTCGAACTGCTTCGTGCGGGCCGGATCCGTCACAGTTCATTTGAAGTGGAGATCGAGCATATGCGCCGCCACGGCGAGGTCGTCGTCGTGATGGGACGTGACAGCGTGATTGATCCGCCAGACGGGACGCTTACCCATCGACGCTTTACGAACATCTGGTGGCGTGAAGCAGGCATATGGCGTTCAATTGCCCGCCATGCGCATGTGCTGTCATCGGGGCTGCCGGCAAGTGACGCCTGACCCCTCAATCAAGGTGTATCCGCCGGCCGCCGGAGTGAAATCGAGCTACATTCCTTATGGATAAGCATGAAGTCATTTACGCAATCGAACGGGCCGACCAGGCCATCAATCAGCGCGACATGGCCGCGCTCATGGACTTCTATGCGGAAGACGCAACATTGGTCGTCGAGCCAGGACGATGCGCTCATGGTAAAGAGCAAATTGCCAAGGCATTCGGCGCAATATTCGCGTATTTCAATCAAAGCCTATCGGTGACCCAGCGCGATTTTCACGTAATCGAGGGCGGCGGGGTCGCCCTGGTCGTATGCAAGCTCAAGTTGTCTGCGCAAGGAATGGAAACGTCCAGGGTATCAATGGAGCGAAAGCCGACCTACATTTTCAGGAAGTCCGAAGATGGAAAGTGGCGATGCCTGATCGACAATTCATATGGAGTCGATCTTTAGCCCATGGCATCCTGGATGGTCGACCCTGGCCTGACCGCGCATTCCACCTGGGCTGTGCGACAAGCCATGCAGGCCGTTGAATTGGAACGTTGGGGAAATCATGCTCGATAAAGCATTCGCCGATCATTTTGCGGCTGACTGGATAGATGCCTGGAACACGCATGACCTTGACCGGGTTCTGTCGCACTACACCGACGATTTCGAAATGTCGTCGCCGGTCATCATCAAGGTGGCGGGCGAACCGTCAGGAACCTTGCAGGGCAAGGCGGCGGTCGGTTCCTATTGGGCCAAAGCGCTTCAATTGATTCCGGATCTTCATTTCGAGTTGATCACCACGCTGCTCGGTGTAAACAGCATCACGCTTTACTACCAGGGCGCCCGTGGACTCTCCGCAGAGGTGTTTCATTTCAACCAGGATGGTAAGGTTACGCGGGCTTATGCGCATTACCTTTAGGCCGGCGCTCAAGCGGGAGCCGGAATTGAGGACTGCCACCCTGGCAGGGCCTCAGTTCAAAATCCATCAAACCACCACAGGGAGACAACATGAAAAAACAGATCCTCAGCATTTCGCCGCTCCAGACCGCCAAGGTGATGGCCGTTCTTTACCTCATCATGTCGCTGCCTTTCGTGCTCCTGATGGGAGCCACCTTCTCTTTCGCGCCGGGCCCCAAACCGCCCATGGCCATGCTGATTTTCATGCCCGTCTTCTATACGGTTTTCGGCTTCATCTTCACGCTCATCGGCGCCTGGATATACAACCTCGTGGCCGGATGGGTCGGCGGCATCGAGTTCACCACGTCGGAAAGTGAACACGCCTGACTTCCCGCCCGGGCGGGCCGCCTTCAAGGGCGCAACCGCTCGGCGCAAGCATGAGGCTGCAGGAGAAAACGGATGAAGCCACGGATCAGCCTCGTTACGCTGGGCGTCGCTGACCTGGACGCGTCGCTGCGCTTCTATCGCGACGGGCTGGGCCTCGCGACACAGGGCATCCTCGGCACGGGATTCGAGGACGGCGCCGTGGCCTTCTTCGACTTGCAGAGCGGTCTCAAGCTCGCGCTCTATCCGCGCAAGAGCCTGGCCAGGGATGCCGGCCTGCCCCCGGGAACGCCGGGCGCATCGGCATTCAGCCTGGGCCACAATGTGTCGTCGGAAGCCGAGGTCGATCAGGTCATGCAACAGGCCCGGCAGGCCGGGGCAGTCATCGTCAAGCCGGCCCGGGAAACGTTCTGGGGCGGCTATGCCGGCTATTTCCAGGACCCCGATGGCCATCTGTGGGAAGTCGCCTGGAATCCGGAATGGCCCCTTCCGGACTGAGCGGCATCCAGGACACGCGCCAATGTCGTCGACACGCATCCTTATCCTGACGTCGCTCGCCATGTTGGCATTCGCGGGCAATTCCCTGCTGTGCCGGATGGCGCTCAAACACACCGCCATCGACCCCGCCAGCTTCACCACCATCCGGCTGATCTCCGGCGCGGTCACGCTTTGGCTGGTGGTACGCGTGAGAGGCAGTGCGCCTGCCGGCCGGGGCAACTGGCTGTCCGCACTGGCCTTGTTTGCCTATGCGGCCGGCTTCTCCTTTGCCTATGTGAGCCTGCCGGCGGCAACGGGTGCGCTGCTGCTGTTTGGCGCCGTCCAGGCAACGATGATCGGCCATGGTCTCTGGACGGGAGAACGCCTGGGGAGGATGCAGCTAGCCGGTCTCATGCTCGCTTTCGCGGGACTGGTCGGCCTGCTACTCCCCGGGCTCTCGGCGCCGCCGCCGGCGGGTTCGGTATTCATGCTGGGCGCCGGGCTGGCATGGGGCCTCTATTCCCTGCGCGGGAAAGCCGCGGGGGATCCCCTCCGAGTGACGGCGGGCAATTTCCTGCGTGCAGCGCCCATCGCGGCCGCGCTGGGCGCATTCATGATGAACGGCGCCACGCTGGATCGTGCCGGAATCGGGTACGCGGTTTTGTCGGGCGCGCTGGCGTCCGGAATCGGCTACGCCATCTGGTACACCGCGTTGCCTGCGCTGAAAGCCACCCAGGCCTCGATCGTCCAGCTCAGCGTTCCGGTCATTGCGGCCCTCGGCGGCATCGTTTTTCTCGGCGAGGTACTCACCCTGCGCCTGGTGCTGGCGTCGGCGGCCATTCTCGGCGGCATTGCGCTGGTCATCCTGGAGAAACCAGCGGCGCAGGGCATGCCACCCATCATTCCCGCGGACCGTCCGTAAATGCGCGGCCACTGGAATCCTGCACCGGCATGGACATCCGCGTAAAACGGGTCTATGAAGCGCCCGCCGCAGAGGACGGCATGCGGATCCTGGTCGACCGCTTGTGGCCGCGCGGACTCACCAAGGAAAAAGCCCGCATCGACCTGTGGCTGAAGGAACTGGCCCCCAGCGCGGAACTTCGCAAATGGTTCAACCACGAGCCCGACAAGTGGGAAGAATTCAAGCGGCGCTACCTGCAGGAACTGCAGCAGCAGCCGGCAGCGCTGGCGCATGCGATCGAGGCCATGGGGACCGGGCCAGTGACCTTGCTGTTCGCGGCCAGAGAAGTGCGCTTCAATGATGCCGTCGCGCTGCGGGAATTCATTCTTGCCCGTAACCGCTAGCCGGAAAGACTACCTCCACCCGACGCATGCTCGCGGCTGGGAGATTTCTTCGATAGCATAATCATCCTCAAACTCCACGTGGCGCCGCCGCGGCGACCTATCAGGAATACCATGTCGCCAAGTGAACTTGAACAGTACCTGCATCAGCACATACCCCTGTCCGAAGCCATGCAAGTCTCGGTGATGGACGTACAGCCCGAAGGCATCGTTCTGGGTGCGCCCCTGCTACCGAACCTCAATCATCGTGGAACCGTGTTTGGCGGGAGTGCCTCTGCCGTTGCCATCCTTGCCGCATGGTCGCTGCTTCATGTGCGCTTGCTGGGAGAAGACATCAGTAGCCGGCTGGTGATCCAGCACAACACCATGCGCTACGAGCATCCCATCAACGGCGCCTTCACGGCACGTTCGTTCATTCCAGAACCACAGGCATGGGCCGCCTTCACGCGCACGCTCCGACGTAGGGGGCGTGCGCGAATCGGCGTCGAATGCGTGCTCAACTACGCAGGCCAGAAGGCTGGCCACCTCGATGGAACATTTGTCGCATTGGGCATGGACGAGCGTTCCAAATAAAGCCGATTCAGGGCAGGCGTCACCCCGAACGGATCATGCCGATTGAGCCGGCACTGGAGCCGACGCGAGCGTCCGGATGGCCTGCATTTGAAACTCCCGTCCGACTCATCGGTCACTCCATTCTCGAAGACGGTCGCGTGATCGTTCAGAAGAATGGTCAGGCGCCCAGGAAGATGTTCCGACCCTGTCATGTTTAAGAATTAAGATTCAGCTGTTTTCATCCCATCTTACCCAGGGACACGCATGACCAGCCCACCCGCCACGCCCTTGCCCCATCTCCCGGAAGAACTCGCCGCCCTGGGCACGCTCGCACTGGATCTGCGCTGGTCGTGGAGCCACGCCACCGACGTCCTGTGGGAGCAGATCGATCCCGCGCTGTGGGCGCTGACCCGCAACCCCTGGCTGATCCTGCAGAACACGTCCGGCGATCGCCTGCGGGCGCTGGCGGCAGACCGGGACTTCACCACCCGTCTGCAGGAACTGGTCGTGGCAAACCAGGACGTGCTCGCCAGCCCGGCCTGGTTCCAGACCGCATATCCGCAGTCGACGCTCAGGCACGTCGCCTATTTCAGCATGGAGTTCGGCCTGTCCGAGTCGCTGCCCATCTACTCGGGCGGCCTCGGCATCCTCGCCGGCGATTTCCTCAAGACCGCCAGCGATCTCGGCGTGCCGGTGACCGGCATCGGCCTGCTGTGGCAACAGGGCTATTTCCGCCAGAGCCTGGACGAGCATGGCAACCAGGTGGAATTCTTTCCCCACAACGACCCTGCCCAGCTGCCGGTGCTGCCGGTTTACGACGGGAAAGGCGAGCGCCTGCGCGTCGAACTGCCCTTTCCCGGCCGCAAGCTGATCCTGCGTGCCTGGCAGGTTCGGGTGGGCCGGGTGAGCCTCTACCTGCTGGACAGCAACGACCCGCTCAATACGCCGGCCGACCGCGGCATCACCGCCGAGCTTTATGGCGGTGGCTCGGAAATGCGCCTGCTGCAGGAAACCTGCCTCGGCTTCGGCGGCTGGTTTCTGCTGCGCCGCCTCGGTATCCGCCCCGAGGTGTGTCATCTCAACGAGGGCCACGCCGCCTTCGTCGTCCTCGCGCGCGCCTGGAGCCACATGCGCGACCATGGCGGCGATTTCCGCTGTGCGTTGAATGCGACCCGCGCGGGCAACGTCTTCACCACCCATACCCCGGTCGTCGCCGGCTTCGACCGCTTTGCCCCCGACCTGCTGGCACGCTATATGGATTGGGCCAGGCAGACCTTCGGCCTGGACACGCGCGCAATCCTCGCCCTCGGCCGGGAAAACCCGGACGATGACAGCGAGCCGTTCAACATGGCCTATCTCGCGATGCGCGGCAGCATCCTGGTCAATGGCGTCAGTCATCTGCACGGTTTCGTCAGCCGCCGCATCTTCCAGCCGCTGTTTCCGCGCTGGCCGCAACAGGATGTGCCGGTCGCCCACGTCACCAACGGCGTCCACATGCCGTCCTGGGATTCGGCCGAAGCCGACCGCCTCTGGACGGACTCCTGCGGCAAGGCACGCTGGCTCGGCGAACTGGAACACCACGAGGAACAGGTGCGCAGCATCTCCGACCAGGCCCTGTGGGATCTGCGCGCGCATGCCCGGCAGCGGCTCATCGTCTTCGCCCGCGAACACCTGCAGCGCCAGCTCGCCGCCGTCAACGCATCGGCCGAACGCATCGGACACGCGGGCCAGGCCCTCGACCCCAACACCCTGACCCTCGGCTTCGCCCGCCGCTTCGCGGCCTACAAGCGGCCCAACATGCTGCTGGCCGATCCGGACCGCCTGGTCCGCATCCTCACCGATCCGCACCACCCGGTGCAGCTCGTCATCGCGGGCAAGGCGCATCCGAAGGACAGTCCCGGCAAGGCCATGATCCGCCAGTGGAACGACTTCATCGGCAGCCGTCCGGAACTGGCCGGGCGCGTGGTGTTCCTGGCCGATTACGACATGCTGGTCGCCGAGCAGATGGTGCAGGGCGTGGACCTGTGGATCAATACGCCGCGACGGCCATGGGAAGCCTGCGGCACCAGCGGCATGAAGACCCTGGTCAACGGCGGCCTCAACCTGTCTGAGCTGGACGGCTGGTGGGCGAAAGCCTACGCACCGGAACTGGGCTGGGCGCTGGGGGACGGACGGGAACACGACAGCGATCCCGCATGGGATGCGGCCGAGGCGGCAGAGCTCTACCGTCTGCTGGAACAGGAGGTGATCCCGCTCTTCTACCACGACCGCGATGCACAGGGTTGTCCGCGGGGCTGGGTCGCCAAGATGCGCGCCAGCATGAGCGTCCTCACCCCACGCTTCAGCAGCAACCGCATGCTGCGCGAATACGTGGAGCGCCTTTACCTGCCCGCTGCGGAACTCTACGCGATGCGTCAGGACCCGGGCATGAGCCGGCGCCTGTGCGACTGGCAGGATGCGCTCGCGCGGCACTGGGAGCGGATCCATTTCGGCGAGTTCGGGGTCGATGGGGATGCGGGCACCTGGCATTTCAGCGTGCCGGTGTATCTCGACGATCTCGATCCCGATTTCGTCGCCGTCGAACTCTACGCTGCGCCGCTCGACGCCGGCCAGGCCGAAATCCATCGGATGCAGCGCGGCGAGCCCCTCAGCGGCGCCGTCAACAGCTACACCTATCGCATCAGCATTCCCGGAGGCCGGGCGGCAGGCGACTACACGCCGCGCATCGTGCCGTCTTTCGAGGGCGCGCGGGTGCCGGCCGAGGCCAGCCAGATTCTCTGGTATCGCTGACGCGCCGCGTCCCTGCCGGGCCGTTCCACGGATGCCACGTAACGCCGAACTGTGAATGGAGGCAAGCAATGAATGAAGTCGAAGCGAATACCCTGCCGGGGGCATCCAGTGTCCTGACCCCCGGGGAACTTGAGCGGATGGACGCCTGGTGGCGCGCCGCCAATTACCTCTCGGTGGGGCAGATCTACCTGCTGGACAATCCGCTTCTGAAGCAGCCGCTGCAACGGGCGCACATCAAGCCGCGCCTGCTCGGCCACTGGGGCACCACGCCGGGATTGAATTTCATCTACGTGCACATGAACCGCGCCATCCGGCAGCAGGATCTCGACATGTTCTTCGTCGCCGGCCCCGGCCATGGCGGGCCGGCGGTGGTGGCGAACACCTGGCTCGAAGGCAGCTACAGCGAGCTCTACCACGACATTTCCCGGGACGAGGAAGGCATGCGGCGGCTGTTCCGGCAGTTCTCGTTCCCCGGCGGTATCCCCAGCCACGCTGCGCCGGAGACGCCCGGCTCGATCAACGAGGGCGGCGAGCTCGGCTATTCGCTGTTCCACGCCTATGGTGCGGTGTTCGACAACCCCGACCTGATCGCCTGCTGCGTGGTCGGCGACGGCGAGGCGGAAACCGGGCCGCTGGCCACGTCCTGGCATTCCAACAAGTTCCTCAACCCGCGTACCGACGGCGCGGTGCTGACCATCCTGCATCTCAACGGCTACAAGATCGCCGGCCCGACCGTGCTGGCCCGAATCCCGCGCGCGGAACTGGAGAGCCTGCTGCGCGGCTACGGCTACCGGCCCCATTTCGTGGAGGGCCATGAGCCCGACGCGATGCATCGCAAGATGGCGGCAGCGGTCGATACGGCGATCGCCGAAATCCGCGCGATCCAGCATAAGGCTCGTAGCGATGGTGAAGTCGGCCGCCCGCTGTGGCCGATGATCGTGCTGCGCTCGCCCAAGGGCTGGACCGGGCCGAAGGAAGTCGACGGCTTGAAAACCGAGGACTACTGGCGCTCGCACCAGGTGCCGTTCGGCGACATGGACAAGCCCGAACACGTGCGGCTGCTGGAAGACTGGATGCGCAGCTACCGGCCGCAGGAGCTGTTCGATGACAGCGGCAAACTCAAGCCGGAACTGGCCGAGCTCGCCCCGCACGGCGAGCGCCGCATGGGGGCCAATCCGCACACCAACGGCGGCATGCTGCTGCACGATCTGCGTCTGCCGGATTTCCAGAATTACCAGGTGGACGTGCCCGCGCCCGGCGGCACGGTCGCCGAGTCCACCCGGGTGACGGGAGCGTTCCTGCGCGACGTGATGCGGGAAAACCCCGACAACTTCCGCGTCTTCGGCCCGGACGAAACGAATTCGAATCGCCTGGGTGCGCTGTTCGAGGTCACCGACCGTGCCTGGATGGCCGAGCGCCTCGACTACGACGACCACCTCGCGCCCGACGGCCGGGTGATGGAAATCCTCTCCGAACACGCCTGCCAGGGCTGGCTCGAGGGTTATCTGCTCACCGGCCGCCACGGCCTCTTCTCCTGCTACGAGGCCTTCATCCACATCGTCGACTCGATGTTCAACCAGCACGCCAAGTGGCTCAAGGTGTGTCGCGAGATTCCCTGGCGCCGCCCCATCGCCTCGCTCAACATCCTGCTCACTTCGCACGTCTGGCGCCAGGACCACAATGGCTTCTCGCACCAGGACCCGGGCTTCATCGACCACGTGGTCAACAAGAAGGCAGACATCATCCGCGTCTATCTGCCGCCCGACGCCAACACCCTGCTCTACGTCACCGACCGCTGCCTGAAGAGCCGCAACCTGGTCAACGTGATCGTCGCCGGCAAGCAGCCCGAGCAGCAGTGGCTCGACATGGACGCCGCCATCAAGCACGCCAGCGCCGGCATCGGCCTGTGGGAGTGGGCCTGCAACGACCAGGACGGCGAGCCGGACGTGGTGCTGGCGGCGGCGGGCGACGTCCCCACGCTGGAGATGCTGGCGGCCATCGACCTCCTGCGCGGGTTCGCGCCGGATCTGAAGATCCGCTTCATTAACGTGGTCGACCTGATGACCCTGCAGCCGCAGGAGGAACACCCGCATGGCCTGCCCGCCATGGAATTCGACGCGCTGTTCACCATCGACAAGCCGATCATCTTCGCCTATCACGGCTATCCCTGGCTGATCCACCGCCTCACCTACCGCCGCACCAACCATGACAACCTGCACGTGCGCGGCTACAAGGAGGAAGGCACCACCACCACGCCATTCGACATGGTGGTGATGAACGACCTCGACCGTTTCCATCTGGTGATGGATGTCGCCAGCCGCGTTCCCAGGCTGCAGGCGCAGGCGGCACACATCAAGCAGCGCATGCGCGACAAGCTCTGCGAGCACACGCAATACATCCATCTGCACGGCGAGGACATGCCCGAGATCCGCGACTGGAAATGGACGCGATGAGCCGGACCCTTCTTGCGCTCAACAGCGGCTCGTCCAGCCTCAAGGCCAGCCTGTTCCGCGCCGACGGCACGCGCCGCAACCTGAGCTACGCCCACATCGGCGACGGCTTTCCGCACGACCACGCCGAAGCCTTCGACGCCCTGCTGAAGGATCTGGGCGGGGAAATTCCGGATGCGATCGGCCACCGCTTCGTCCACGGCGGCGAGATCGACGAGGCGGCACGCCTGCTCGACGACGCGGAAGTCGAACGGCTGCGCGGCATCGTTCCCCTCGCCCCGCTGCACCTGCCGGGCAACCTGCTCGGCGTGGAACTATGCCGGGCGCGCTTCGACGTGCCGCAGGTCGCGTGTTTCGATACCGCGTTCCACCACACCCTGCCGGAAGC
>DATCTE010000364.1:0-3875 GCA_036568085.1 Thiobacillus sp. | reverse complement strand
AAACTGGACAATGGGAACTGGGTGACGACCGCCCCGGTGCTGAAGAACCCCGACGAGATCTACCGCAAATGAGCGACATTCTCGACCGTCTCGCCGACACGCTGGAAGCGCGCAAGCAGGCGTCGCCCGACAGTTCCTATGTCGCCAAACTCTATGCCAAGGGTACCGACGCCATCCTGAAGAAAATCGGTGAGGAGGCGACCGAGACCGTGATGGCGGCGAAGGACGACCAGCCCGAAAAGATCATCTACGAAGTCGCCGATTTGTGGTTTCATACCCTCGTGCTGCTGGCGCACAAGGGACTGAGGCCGGCAGATGTGCTGAACGAGCTGGCGCGTCGCGAGGGCTTGTCCGGGCTGGCTGAAAAAGCGAATCGGCAAGGTGAATCGAGATGAGCGATTGCATTTTCTGCAAAATCGTCGCCGGGCAGATTCCGAGCAGCAAGGTCTACGAAGACGACGAGGTGCTGGCGTTCCACGACATCCACCCGTTTGCGCGGGTGCATTTTCTGATTGTTCCGAAAGCGCACATCGCGACACTGTCCGATTGCACGTCCGACCATCAGGCGCTCCTGGGCAGGATGTTGCTGCTTGCCCCGCGCCTGGCAAAGGAACAGGGGCTTGACGCCGGGTTCAAGACGCTCATCAACACCGGGCGCGGCGGCGGCCAGGAAGTATTCCATATCCACATTCATGTATTTGGCGGGGGAGATCCCGTCAAGCGCAGTTAAATCGAGAGGAGAAACACCATGGGCAGCTTTAGCATTTGGCATTGGTTGATCGTTCTGGTTATCGTGATGCTGATTTTCGGCACCAAGAAGTTGCACAACATCGGCAGCGATCTGGGCGGTGCGGTCAAGGGCTTCAAGGAAGGCATGAAGGAAGATGCGCCGAAATTAAGCGACAAGGATGAGACCGGGCACACCATCGATGCCGAAGTCAAGGACAAACAGCAGAGTTGAGATGCAAGAAACAGGATGCACGTCACAAGAAACAACCTTGTGGCTTGAATCTTGAATCTTGTAACTGAATCATGTTCGATATCGGATTCTCTGAACTGGTCGTCATCGGCGTGGTTGCGCTGATCGTCATCGGCCCTGAGCGGCTGCCCAAGGTCGCGCGCACCGCAGGGCTTTTATATGGCCGCATGCAGCGTTACGTGTCGTCGGTCAAATCGGATATCAGCCGCGAGATCCAACTGGACGAAATCCGCCGGGCCGGGCAGAGCTTCAAGGATTCGGTCGAGTCGGCGGCCTCGGGCGTCGAGCAGCAGGCCACGGTGGTGGACGACTATTTGCGCAACGAGGTGAGCAACGTCAAGCAGGCGGTGACGGCGAGCGTGCCGGGCGAGAGACAGGCTCCCGTTGCGGAGCCGTCGGCCAAACCGATCGAATCGGAACCCTCGCCGCAGCAGAGCCTGCCGCTGGACGAGCCCGACCAGAATGCCGCGCGCGTCCCGTCATCCGGTGCGGAAACGGCGCGCAGCGTAAGCTCGGATAAACCCGCATGAGCGAAGCCGAAGACACTTTCATCTCGCATCTCATTGAAATGCGAGATCGGCTGCTGCGCGCGGTGATTGCAGTCGTGCTCATCTTCATCTGCCTGTTTCCGTGGGCGAAGGACATTTATGGCCTCCTCGCCCAGCCCCTGCTGGCGGCGCTGCCCAAGGGCGGGCAGATGATCGCCACCGAAATTACCACCCCGTTCTTTGTGCCCATGAAGGTCACCATGATGGCTGCCTTCCTGCTGGCCTTGCCGTGGGTGTTCTACCAGGCCTGGGCATTCGTGGCACCCGGACTGTACCAGCATGAAAAGCGCCTGGGCGTGCCGTTGGTGATTGCCAGCGTCATCCTGTTTGTGACGGGCATGGCGTTCGCCTATTTTCTGGTGTTTCCGCTCGTGTTCCATTTCATTGTCAGCGTCACGCCCGCTGGCGTGGCGGTGATGACCGACATCGGGAAATACCTCGATTTCGTGCTGACCATGTTCATGGCGTTCGGCATCACGTTCCAGGTCCCCATTGCTGTGGTGCTGCTGGTGAAAATGGGCATGGTTTCGGTCGCCAAGCTGCGCGAAATCCGGCCGTATGTCATCGTCGGGGCGTTTGTCATCGGCGCGATCTTTACCCCGCCGGATGTTGTCTCGCAGTTCATGCTGGCGACGCCGCTGTGGGTGCTCTATGAGATTGGGATCATCGTCGCTGCGCTCATCAGCAAGCCCAAGCCCGAATCGGATTATGTTCCGATGTCCGACTCTGATATGGATAGTGAATTCGACCGTATCGAAGCCGGGCAGGCCGGATCGGAGCCGCACGAGCAGAAATGATGCACTCTGGCGGTGCGCAATCTGCCGATATGCACCAATGTAGTGCGTAAAAGTGGGTGGGCAAACATAACTTTCGTTTAAAATCAGTTGCTTGAGTACTAGGAACGCCGCTTGCTTGCTTCAGCCCGCATTCAATTGGGAGAGCTGGTGCATGGAAGCGTTGAAAACAGGCAGTGATGTGTTGTTCGTATTGCTGGGCGGCATCATGGTGCTGGCCATGCATGCGGGATTTGCCTTTCTTGAACTCGGCACCGTGCGCAAGAAGAACCAGGTCAATGCCCTGGTCAAGATCCTCACCGACTTCTCGGTATCCACCATCGCCTATTTCTTCATCGGCTACAGCATCGCCTACGGCGTCAGTTTCTTTTCCAGCGCCGAGGTGCTGTCGGCCAGGAACGGCTACGACCTGGTCAAGTTCTTTTTCCTGCTGACGTTTGCAGCCGCCATTCCCGCAATCGTGTCGGGCGGCATCGCCGAGCGTGCGCGCTTCAGCCCGCAACTGGCAGCCACCTTCGCGCTGGTCGGGGTGGTTTACCCGTTCTACGAAGGCATCGTCTGGAACGGCAACTACGGCATCCAGGACTGGCTCGCGGCCAGCGTCGGTGCCAAGTTCCATGACTTCGCCGGGTCGGTGGTGGTGCATGCCGTGGGAGGCTGGATCGCCTTGCCCGCGGTGCTGCTGCTGGGCGCGCGACGCGGGCGCTACACCAAGGACGGCATGGTCTCGGCGCACCCGCCATCCAACATTCCTTTCCTGGCGCTCGGCGCCTGGATACTGACGGTGGGCTGGTTCGGCTTCAATGTGATGTCGGCGCAGCTGATCGAGGCGGTGTCGGGCCTGGTAGCGGTGAATTCGCTGATGGCGATGGTGGGCGGCACGCTGGCTGCACTGGTGGTTGGCCGCAACGATCCGGGCTTCATCCATAACGGCCCGCTGGCCGGTCTGGTGGCCGTGTGTGCCGGCTCGGACCTGATGCACCCGATCGGCGCCCTGGCCACCGGTGCGATTGCCGGCGCGTTGTTCGTGTGGATGTTCATGGTGACGCAGAACAAGTGGAAGATCGACGACGTGCTCGGCGTATGGCCTTTGCATGGACTGTGCGGTGCGTGGGGCGGGATTGCTGCCGGTATTTTCGGCGCCAAGGCGCTGGGGGGCGTGGGCGGTGTCAGTCTGGTGGCGCAACTGATCGGCACGCTGGGCGGCATAACTGTCGCGGCACTTGGCAGCCTGGTGGTGTATGGCATCCTGAAGCAGGTCGTGGGTCTGCGACTGGACCCTGAATCCGAATTCAACGGCGCCGACCTCAGCATCCATAAAGTGTCGGCTACGGCCGAACGCGAGACCAACTGGTAGTCGATCTGGTTTTCCTGCTACCGATTCTGTTTCTGCTTTAGATATCGGCTGCGCTCGACGCGCAGTTGTTCGAGCTGACGATCGACTTCGACCACGTCCGGATGCTGCTTGGTGTATTTGGTCAAGAGCACGGTGCGCTTGATACGCAGTTCAACCAGCTTTTTGTCGAGACCCGCGAGATAGGCGTCCGCTTTGAC
>DATCTE010000363.1:0-7711 GCA_036568085.1 Thiobacillus sp. | reverse complement strand
GCCAGGCGTCGTCGATGCGCTCGATGTGCTCGGCACCGGCCGCGACGTACAGCGTCTCGAGTGTGTTCAGCAGCCGCCGCGCGTCGCCGTCGGCGTAGGCGGCCAGCAGCTTGTCGACGCCCTCCCCCAGCGTTAGGTCGGGCAGTTCTTTGAGGGCACGCTGCATCAACTGGCCGAGCTCGTCGGGGGTGAGCGACTTCAGCACGTAGACCTGGGCGCGCGACAGCAGCGCGCCGACGACTTCGAACGAGGGGTTTTCGGTGGTGGCGCCGATGAAGGTGAAGAGCCCGGATTCGACGTGCGGCAGGAAGGCGTCCTGCTGCGCCTTGTTGAAGCGATGGACTTCGTCGACGAACAGGATGGTCGTGCGACCGATGGTCTGGTTCATGCGCGCGCGCTCGACGGCCTCGCGAATGTCCTTGACGCCGCTCAACACGGCGGAGATGGCAATGAAGTCGGCGCCGAAGGCCTGTGCAGTCAGGCGCGCCAGCGTGGTCTTGCCCACGCCCGGCGGCCCCCACAGGATCATCGAATGCAGCTTGCCGGAATCGAAGGCGAGCCGCAGCGGCTTGCCGGGGCCGAGGAGATGGGTCTGCCCGACGACGTCGGCCAGCGTGTGCGGGCGCAGGCGTTCGGCCAGCGGGGCGTGCAGATCGTCGCGCGCGGGCTCGGGGGTGTCGGTCTGGAAAAGGTCCTGGGAACTCATTTGTCCCAGATTATCCCACTGGGGAGCGGTGAGCGGGGAGCAGGAAGCGGTCCACTGCTACCACTCACTGCTCACTGCTCCCCACTCACCACTCACCCAATTCACTCCCCAATCACATCCGCCCCCTTGGGCGGCGTGAACTTGAAGCGCGACGGCGCGATGCTCGGGTTGCGCACGATGTGCGACAGCTTGAGGACGGTGTGCTGGCCGAACTGGTCCTGCAATTCCATCTGCACCAGCATGTCGCCCTTGAAGCCCATGCGGATGCGCTCGAAGGTGGTGTCGCGGTTTTTCGGGGTGGCCTCCAGCCATTCCAGGCCGTCGCGCTCGCCTGCGTCCTTCAGGCTGAAGTACTTTTCGATGGCATTGTCGCCGGCCAGCAGGGCGGCGGGCGTGCCGGAGATGACGTCGCCGAGCGGCTTGACGGTGACCTGGTCGAGGTCGGTGTCGAACAGCCAGAGCTTGGCGCCGTCGCCGACGATCACCTGCTGATACGGCGCGGTGTAATCCCAGCGGAACTTGCCGGGGCGGGCGAAGGCCATCTTGCCGCTGGCCTGCTGGGTGACATGGCCGTTCTTGTCGGAAACGGTCTGGGTGAAGTCGGCCTCGGCGGTTTTGGCACCGGCAATAAAGGCTTTCAGGCGGTCGACCCCGCCGGCATGGGCTGCGCCGGCGAGCGCAAGCGCGAACAACACGAACAATAAACGCATGAAGGCTCCAAAAGAAAGTGCGCCCGAGGGGCGCACTTTGCATGACCCTGCAGGATTGCGAAAGTTTATTTCGTCTTGCAGGTTTTGATGCCGAACGGGAAATAAGCCGGGCAAAAGCCGAAGATGGCGGTCAGCAGCACAATGAAGCCGACCACGCCGGCCGGTACCATCCAGTTTTCGGCGCCCGGCAGATTCGACATCGCATAACCGATCAAGCCGATCCCGACCACCGCGCGAATGACACGATCAATCCCACCAACGTTTTTTGCCATTGTTCTAATTCCTCTCAAATTTGGACGATTTTTCGTTCCGGGGGGCTTGCCCCCGGTACAAGCTTAGCGCATTTCATCGTGCGCCGGTTTCAAACGGCCCGGATCAACCGGCCGCGCGTCACCCGATCAGCGGCACGATCAGCAGCGCCACGATGTTGATGATCTTGATCAGCGGGTTGACGGCGGGGCCGGCGGTGTCCTTGTAAGGATCGCCGACGGTGTCGCCGGTGACGGCGGCCTTGTGCGCCTCCGACCCCTTGCCGCCGTGGTGGCCTTCCTCGATGTACTTCTTGGCGTTGTCCCACGCGCCGCCGCCGGTGGTCATGGAAATCGCCACGAAGATGCCGGTGACGATGGTGCCGAGCAGCACGCCGCCGAGCGCCTTGGGCCCGAGGATCAGGCCGACCAGCACCGGCACCAGCACCGGCAGCAGCGACGGCACGATCATTTCCTTGATCGCGGCCTTGGTCAGCATGTCGACCGCGCGCGAATAGTCGGGCTTGGCCGTGCCCGCCATGATGCCGGGGATTTCCTTGAACTGGCGGCGCACTTCGACCACCACCGAACCCGCCGCGCGGCCGACCGCTTCCATGCCCATGGCGCCGAACAGGTAGGGCACCATGCCGCCGATGAAGAGGCCGATGATGACCATGTGGTCGGACAGGTCGAAGGCGGTGACGCCGCCGGTCTTGGCCTGCAGCGCGTGGGTGTAGTCGGCGAACAGCACCAGCGCGGCCAGACCGGCCGAGCCGATGGCGTAGCCCTTGGTGACGGCCTTGGTGGTGTTGCCGACGGCGTCGAGCGGGTCGGTGATGTTGCGGATGCTTTCATCCAGCCCGGCCATTTCGGCAATGCCGCCGGCGTTGTCGGTGATCGGGCCGTAGGCGTCGAGCGCGACGATGATGCCGGTCATCGACAGCATGGCGGTGGCGGCGATGGCGATGCCGTACAGGCCGGCCAGCGCAAAGGCACCCCAGATCGCCAGACACACGGCCAGCACCGGCGCCGCGGTGGACTTCATCGACACGCCGAGGCCGGCGATGATGTTGGTGCCGTGGCCGGTGGTCGAGGCCTGCGCGATGTGGCGCACCGGGCTGTACTCGGTGGCGGTGTAGTACTCGGTGATGACGACCATCGCGGCGGTGAGCCCCAGGCCGATCAGCGCGGCGTAATACAGGTTCATCGCCGGGATCACCGAGCCGTCGTTCATCTGCAGGCCGTCGCCGATCAGCATCGTCGTCACCGGATAGAAGGCGATCAGGCTCAGGCCGCCCGCCACCATGAGGCCGCGGTACAGCGCGTTCATGATCTTGCCGCCTTCGCGCGCGGTGACGAAGAAGGAACCGACGATGGAGGCGATGATCGACACCGCGCCCAGCGCCAGCGGGTAGATCACCGCGCCGCTGCCGGCCTGGCTCGCCATCAGCGCGCCCAGCAGCATGGTGGCGATCAGGGTCACCGCGTAGGTCTCGAACAGGTCGGCCGCCATGCCGGCGCAGTCGCCAACGTTGTCGCCAACGTTGTCGGCGATCACCGCCGGGTTGCGCGGGTCGTCCTCGGGGATGCCGGCTTCGACCTTGCCCACCAGGTCGGCGCCGACGTCCGCGCCCTTGGTGAAGATGCCGCCGCCGAGACGCGCGAAGATGGAGATCAGCGAGCCGCCGAAGCCGAGGCCGACCAGCGAGTGGATCGCGCCTTCAGACGTCGCGCCCATCATGGTCAGCACGGCGTAGTAGCCGGCCACGCCCAGCAGGCCCAGTCCGACCACCAGCATGCCGGTGATGGCACCGCCCTTGAACGCGACGTTGAGCGCCGCATTGAGGCCGTGCGAAGCGGCCTCGGCGGTGCGGACGTTGGCGCGCACCGACACGTTCATGCCGATGAAGCCCGCCGCGCCCGAGAGCACCGCGCCGATCAGGAAGCCGATCGCGGTCTGGCTGCCCAGCGCCAGCCACAGCGCGACGAACAGCACTGCGCCGACCATGGCAATGGTGGTGTACTGGCGGTTCAGGTAGGCTTGCGCACCCTGCTGCACCGCCAGCGCGATTTCCTGCATGCGTGCATTGCCGGCGGGTTTCTTCAGAATCCAGCCGATCGACACCACGCCATACACCAGGGCCAGCACGGCGCTGGCCAAAATCCACATCAACTGCGTCTCCATCACTCCTCCTTATCGTTTTGCTACGCACCAAAACAAAACGGCAGCTTGCGCTGCCGTCACCTATTTGCCCATTGCCAGGCCACCTTCGAACCGCGTACCCGGCTCGAACCCGAATATCCGGTCGAGTTCCAGTTCCCGGATGAGTTGATCGACCGCATCCTGCCCATGCTCGCGCTGAACTTCCGACAGAATCAGCTTGGCTGAATTGCCGTTGTAGAAGCCGCCGAAATCGGCTTGGACTTTCAACAGTTGCTTGGCGCGGTCGAGTGTCATGGTTTGTAGGGGCTAGGATTCAGGATCTAGGAGTTAGGGTTGGTGCGGGCAAAGCCCGCGCCGATTATGTTGCGCGGCGGAGCCGCTCATTCCCTAGTCCCTATCTCCTAGCCCCTAAATCCTCACAATTTAAACGTCGCCAGCTTCTTCGCCACCGCGATGTTCTTCAGCGTCACGTACACCGGCAGGCCGTCCTTGTACTTCGGATAGTCCTCGCCCTGGATCAGCGGCGTCAGATAGCGCTTGCACTTGTCGGTGATGCCGAAGCCATCCTTGGTGATGAAGTCGCGCGGCATGAACTTCTCGACGTTGGCGACCTTGGACAGCGGCGCCATGCCGATCTTGTACTTGTAGGGCTTGTCGGACAGGCGGTCGACCGTCGGCATCACCGAGTTGTGACCCTTGACCGCGAGTTCGACGGCCTTCTTGCCCAGTTCGTAGGCCTGCTTGACGTCGGTCTTGGAGGCGATGTGGCGCGCGGCGCGCTGCAGGTAGTCGGCGACGGCCCAGTGGAACTTGTGGCCGAGCGCGTCCTTGATCATGTTGGCGACCACCGGGGCGGCGCCACCCAGTTGCGCGTGGCCGAAGGCGTCGCGGGTGCCCTGCTCGGCGAGGAACTTGCCGTCCGGATAGTGGCAGCCTTCGGACACCACCACGGTGCAGTAGCCATGTTCCTTCACCAGCTTGTCGACGCGGGCGAGGAATTTCTTCTGGTCGAACTCGATTTCCGGGAACAGGATGACGACCGGAATGCCGTGGTCCTCGACCAGGCCGCCGGCGGCGGCAATCCAGCCGGCGTGGCGCCCCATGACCTCGATGACGAATACCTTGGTCGAGGTCTTGGCCATCGAGCGCACGTCGTAGCTGGCTTCCAGCGTGGAGACGGCGATGTACTTGGCGACCGAGCCGAAGCCGGGGCAGCAGTCGGTGATCGGCAGGTCGTTGTCGACCGTCTTCGGCACGTGGATCGCCTGGATCGGATAGCCCATCTGCTCGGAGAGCTGGCTGACCTTGAAGCAGGTGTCGGCCGAATCGCCGCCGCCGTTGTAGAAGAAGTAGCCGATGTTGTGCGCCTTGAACACCTCGATCAGGCGTTCGTACTCGCGCTTGTTGGCTTCCAGCGACTTCAGCTTGAAGCGGCAGGAACCGAAGGCACCCGACGGCGTGTTGCGCAGCGCGGCGATGGCAGCGGCGGATTCCTTGGTGGTGTCGATCAGGTCTTCGGTCAGCGCGCCGATGATGCCGTTGCGGCCGGCGTAGACCTTGCCGATCTTGTCCTTGTGCTTGCGCGCGGTTTCGATCACGCCGCTGGCCGAGGCGTTGATGACGGCGGTCACGCCGCCGGACTGCGCGTAGAAGGCGTTCATTTTTTTCGCCATGTTGGTGCTTCTCCTCTTTATCTTGATGGAACCCGGCGAACCGGACTGACATAACAAAAAGCCAGCGGCGAAGCTGGCTTGGATTACTTAACTGTTGCCGGACGCCTCGCCCTCGGCCAGACGCTTGGCTTCCTCGTCGGCCTGCATTTTCAGCAGCGTGGTGACGCAGTCGCCGATGTCGTCGTATTCCTCGCGGCCGGTGCTGAAGCGATCGCGGATGCGATAGAAGAACATGCTGCGATAACGCGAGTCGCCCGTCTTGGACAGCACGAAATGGCAGCCGTGCTCGTTCCAGTAGAAGCCCGGACACAGCGTCAGTTCGCGGTCGTCTATGTGCAGGCGGATTTCGGTTTCGACGTCCTGGATCTCGACGTCCCTGCCGTAGCGTTCCTTCACCGCGCTGGAAACGATCCAGCGTTCGGTGTCGGTCAGCGGGTGAATCTGTTGCGGCATCGTCGCCTTAGCCGAGTGCTTTGAAGATCGAATCGCGGATGCCTTCGACCTTGCCGACGCCGGCGATCTTCACGTACCTGGGTGCGCCGGCTTCGCCGCGTGCGGCCCAGTCGCCGTAGTACTTCACCAGCGGCTCGGTCTGCGCATGGTAGACGTCGAGGCGCTTCTTGACGGTGTCTTCGTGGTCGTCGTCGCGCTGGATCAGGTCCTCGCCGGTGACGTCGTCCTTGCCGGCGACCTTGGGCGGGTTGAACACGACGTGGTAGGTGCGGCCGGAGGCCACGTGCACGCGGCGGCCGGACATGCGCTTGACGATTTCCTCGTCGGCGACGTCGATCTCGACCACATAGTCGATCGGCACGCCGGCGGCCTTCATCGCCTCGGCCTGCGGAATGGTGCGCGGGAAGCCGTCGAACAGGTAGCCGTTCTTGCAGTCGGCCTCGGTCAGGCGGGCCTTGACCATGCCGATGATGATGTCGTCGGAAACCAGGCCACCGGCGTCCATGATGGCCTTGGCTTTCATGCCCAGTTCGGTGCCTGCCTTGATCTGCGCACGCAGCATGTCGCCGGTGGAGATCTGGGGAATGCCGTATTTTTCCTTGATGTAATTGGCTTGCGTGCCCTTGCCCGCACCCGGACCGCCCAACAGAATCAAACGCATTACGTGTCTCCTCGATTATGGATATGTCAAAACCGCACTAGCCTAAGGCAAGCGCGATTCGAACAACACTTAAAATTTTTTATTGGGGGATTCAAGAGGCTGCTATGCAGCCTGGAAGAGCGCGCGAACCCGCGCCAGATCTTCCGGCGTATCCACCCCCGGGGCGGGCGCGGTGGGCGTGATGCCGAGACTGATGCGGTGGCCGTGCCACAGCACGCGCAGCTGTTCGAGCATCTCGTAACGTTCCAGCGGCGAGCTGGCGAGGCTGGCATAGGTGCGCAGGAAGCCGGCGCGGTAGGCATACAGGCCGATGTGGCGCAGCGCGCCGAGCTCGTGCGGCATCGCCTGCTGCGCAGCAAACGCGTCGCGCGGCCAGGGGATGGGCGCGCGGCTGAAATACAGCGCGTAGCCGGCTTCGTCGGCCACCACCTTGACGACGTTGGGATTGACGAAATCGGCGTGGTCGTGGATCGGGTGCGCCAGCGTGGCCATCACCGCATCGCCGTGCAACACCAGCTGGCGTGCGGCTTCGCGGATCAGCGCCGGGTCGATCAGCGGCTCGTCGCCCTGCACGTTGACCACCAGCGTGTCGTCCGGCCAGCCCAGGGTTTCGGCGACCTCAACCAGGCGCTCGGTGCCCGACTGGTGGTCCGGCGAGGTCATCAGGGCCTGGTAGCCGGCGGCTTCGATGGCCTGCTGCACGCGCGCATCGTCGGTGGCGACCACCACCGACGATGCGCCCGCCTGCAGGGCGCGCTCCAGCACGTGCAGCACCATGGGCCGCCCGCCGATATCCGCCAGCGGCTTGCCCGGCAGGCGGCTGGATGCGTAACGGGCGGGGATGACGACGCGGAAATGCACCCTCAGGCCTTGCCGTGGATTTCGTCCGGGCTCAGCGCGCGCGCCTCTTCCGGCAGCATCACCGGAATATCGTCGCGGATGGGATAGGCCAGACGGCAGGCGCGGCACACCAGTTCGTGTGCGGATTTCTTCCAGTCGAGCGGGCCCTTGCAGACCGGGCAGACGAGGATTTCAAGAAGCTTCGGGTTCATTGATCAGGGTCCTGTAATTCGGGGGCGCCTCAGCCGTTTCGGAC
>DATCTE010000362.1:0-4013 GCA_036568085.1 Thiobacillus sp. | reverse complement strand
GCCTCCACCGGCGGCACCGAAGCGATCAAGGATTTTCTGATCCAGTTGCCGTCGGACTGCCCCGGCATCCTGATCACCCAGCACATGCCGGAAGGCTTTACGCGCTCGTTCGCCAACCGGCTCGACAAGCTGTGCAAGATTTCCGTCAAGGAAGCAGAAGGCGGCGAGCGCGTGCTGCCCGGCCATGCCTATCTCGCACCGGGGCATTCCCACCTGCTGCTGGTGCGCAGCGGCGCCAACTACATGACCAAACTCGACCAGGGGCCGCCGGTCAACCGCCACCGCCCCTCCGTCGACGTCCTGTTCCATTCAGCGGCAGTCAGTGCAGGCAAGAATGCGGTCGGTGTCATCCTCACCGGGATGGGCAAGGATGGCGCGGCGGGGATGCTGGAAATGAAAAAGGCCGGTGCCTACAACCTGGCGCAGGACGAAGCGTCGTGCGTGGTGTTCGGCATGCCCAAGGAGGCCATCGCCATCGGCGCCACGCACGACGTCGGTCCCCTGCATGAATTGCCGGGGCGGGTGATGGCGTTTTTTGCTGCGCATGGCAACCGCGCGATGCGGGTGTGAGGGTCCGTTTTGACCAGCTGCCCAGGCAGGCCTTCCCGCTTAAGTTTGGCGCCGCAATGCCGATTAACCCAGTAACAATGAACTGTATCAATGGAGTACTGCATGGCCGATCCGAACACGAAATTCCTGGTTGTTGACGACTTTTCCACGATGCGCCGCATCGTGCGCAATCTGCTCAAGGAACTGGGTTATTCCAACGTCGAGGAAGCCGAAGATGGCGCCGACGGCCTGGCCAAGCTGCGGGCCGGAAACTTCGATTTCGTCGTGTCCGACTGGAACATGCCGAACATGGATGGCCTCACCATGCTGCAGAACATCCGTGCCGATGCGGCGCTGTCCAAGCTGCCGGTCCTGATGGTCACCGCCGAAGCCAAGAAGGAAAACATCATCGCGGCCGCGCAGGCGGGCGCCAATGGCTATGTGGTCAAGCCCTTCACCGCGGCCACCCTCGACGAAAAGCTCTCGAAGATATTCGAAAAACTCGAAAAAACAGGAGCCTGACTTGGATACGCAATTCGCCGGCTCCGCTGCAGTCGCCGTCGGGCAGCACGCCGTGGGCACCGAAGGGTGCGAATCGGACGAGATGCTGGCGCGGGTCGGCCAGATTACCCGGACCCTGCATGACAACCTGCGCGAACTGGGTTTGGACAAGGTGCTGGAAAAGGCGACCTCGGAGATTCCCGATGTCCGTGAACGCCTCAACTACGTCGCGCGCATGACCGAACAGGCTGCGCAGCGCGTGCTCAATGCCACCGACGCGGCCATTCCCATGCAGGAACGCATTGATGCCGGCGCCGACGAAATTCTGAATGGCTGGCAGACCACATTCAAGGCGCCCTTTTCGGAAGCCAATTACCGTGACATGGCGACCATGACCATGCAATGCCTGGCCGACATGCGCACCGACACCAGCGCCACCAAGCAGCAGCTGCTGGATATCATGATGGCGCAGGATTTTCAGGATCTCACCGGCCAGGTGATCCGCAAGGTGACCGATCTTGCGCATAACCTGGAGCAGCAACTGGTGCAGCTGCTGATCGATTACGCACCGGCCGAGGTGAAGCGGGAATCCAGCAGCGGCCTGCTCAACGGCCCACAGATCAACCCCACGAACAAGAACGACGTGGTGGCCGACCAGAGCCAGGTGGACGACCTGCTCGACAGCCTCGGTTTCTGACAGGTACAAGAAGGAAGGCCCAAGGGACAAGTTGCAGGGGTTTCCCTGCGGCTTGTCTCTCGCGTCTTGCTATGGGTGCAGTGTTCGGATGAGTAGATTCGTGGTCTCGAGCCCGTTCTGGAAGACGTGTTCAAGCTGGGGCGTGAGGTAGGGCAGGGTGATGTCCAGCGTAATCAGCCCCACCCCCAGGGTGATGGGAAAGCCGATCGCAAAGATGTTGAGCTGGGGCGCCGAGCGCGTCAGGATGCCGAGCGCCAGGTTGGTCATCAGCAGGATGGCGATCAGCGGCAGCGCCAGTTGCAGGCCGACGGAAAACACGATGGAGCCGTATCCGGCAACCGTGTAGAAACCCGCGGCAGCCAGCGGCTGCGGGCTGATGGGCAGGCTCCTGAAGCTTTCGGCCAGTATGCCCAGCAACAGCAGATGGGCGTTGACCGCCAGGAACAGCAGCGTTGCCAGCAAGTTGAAAAACTGGGAAATAACGAGCGTCTGGCCGGCACTCTGCGGGTCAAAGAAGGTCGCAAATCCCAGGCCCATCTGCAGACCGACGATTTCGCCCGCCGCCTCGACCGCAGCAAACACGACACGCATGATGAAGCCCATCGCCATGCCGATGAGGAGTTGCTGGACCAGGATGAGCAGCCCCTGCCAGGAGCCCAGTCCCACATCGGGCATGGGCGGCAGGGTGGGCGCGATGATCAGGGCGATGAACACGCCCAGCCCGATCTTGACGCGCCGGGGCACGTAGCTGTCGCCAAATACCGGCGCCAGCATGATCAGACCGAGTATGCGCGTGAGCGGCCAGATGAAGCTGATCAGCCAGGCGTTGAGCTGGGCATCGGTGAGGCTGATCATGGAAGCATGACGGGGTTTATTCCCGTTCGCACTGGAGTCGCGACGCGAAGACTAGCCGACCATGCCGGGCAGGTCGGTCAACACCCGTCGCATGTAGTCGGTCATGAGCGTCAGCATCCATGGCCCGGCGATGGCGAAAGTGGCGAGCACCGCGATGATCTTGGGAATGAACGAGAGACTGGCATCGTTGATCTGCGTGGCGGCCTGAAAGATGCTGACGATCAGGCCGACCACCAGGGTGACCAGCAGGACAGGGGAGGCCACCAGGATGGTCATTTCCATGGCCGTGCGGCCCAGGGTCATTACGCTTTCGGGCGTCATGGCAAATGCTCCGTCAGTAAAAGCTTTGTGCAAGCGAGCCCAGCAGAAGATTCCAGCCATCCACCAGGACGAACAGGATGATCTTGAAGGGCAGCGAAACGATGGCGGGCGACACCATCATCATCCCCATCGCCATCAGGATGCTGGCGACGACCATGTCGATGATGAGGAAGGGGATGAATACGGCAAAGCCGATCTGGAAGGCGGTCTTCAGTTCGCTGGTGATGTAGGCCGGGATCAGCACGCGCATCGGCACATCGGCGGCGGTTTTCAGCGGCGCCGAGCCCGACATCTTCACGAACAGGGCGAGATCGGTCTCGCGCGTCTGCTTCAGCATGAACGCACGCAGCGGCACGGCGCCCTTGTCGAGCGCCTCACCCATCTGGATGCGGTTCTCGGAAAGCGGCTGATAGGCCTCGACGTAGATCTTGTCCAGCGTGGGCCCCATCACGAACAGGGTCAGGAACAGCGCCAAGCCGATCATCACCTGATTGGGCGGCGACGACTGGGTGCCCAGCGCATGGCGCAGCAGCGACAGCACGATGATGATGCGGGTGAAGCTGGTCATCATCAGCAGCGCGGCCGGCAGGAAGGACAGCGAGGTGAGCAGCAGCAGGGTTTGCAGGCTCAGCGTGTAGGTCTGGCCGCCGCCGGCGGAGGTGCTGGTGAAGGCCGGCAGCCCTGCACCCTGGGCCAGCGCCAGGGACGGTAGTAACAGCGCAGCCAGCACGAGGAGCGCATGCATCATGCGGCGGTGCAGCTTATTTCCCACGGCGTTTCTCGATCAGGTTCTGCAGGCCGGCGGAAAAGCTGGCGTTGAGGCCGGGTGCGGCGGGCGGCTGGATCTGGCCGCGCGGCAGGGTCATCAGCGCGTTGACGCTGCCGGGAGCCACGCCCACCACCAGCCACGATTCACCGACCTCGACCACCACGACGCGCTCGCGCGCACCGACCGACGCGCTGCTGATCACCTGCAACACACCGGACGTGCCGCCGCGGGTGACGCCGAAGCGTTTGGCCACCCAGGCGGTGGCGGCGATCATAAGCAGGACTGCGACGAGGCCGATGAAGACCTGAAACAGGCTGCCGG
>DATCTE010000361.1:0-2852 GCA_036568085.1 Thiobacillus sp. | reverse complement strand
GGCTCGATCCGGCGCGGCGTTTCGTCGCAGGCATAGAGCGCCCGGGCGGCATCGTCGTCGAACACGCGATCGGCGCCGAGGGCGGAACGGAAGGCGGCGAGGGCGCGATCGGGCAGCATGGCAAACGGGAAAAAGAAGGGGTCAGGCCGTGTGTTCGGGCGGCAGCTGGGCGACCAGCTGGGCGATCGTGTCGGCGTCGAAATCCATGCCGATGTCCCAGCCCGGATTCAGCGCAATCGGCACGCCGCCGCCGATGCGGCGCAGCAGCCAGGAAAACTCGGTCAAGAGGCCGCCCGAAAATTCGGGGAAATGCTCGACGAAGGGTTTGGCGCGCTCGGGGCTGGTGAACATCACCAGCACACGCTCGCCGTCCTCGTCCTCGATGATCAGCGGCTCGGCCTGGGTCGAGCGCTGGAAACCCTGGATGGCATCCTTTTCGTCGCGCACCGGCATGAACAGCTGCTGGTCGAACAGGCCCAGCACGAAAGTCTCGGGATCGAGCGTGCCGGCATGGACAGCGGCGAGCTGTTCTTCAAGCGCGTTGTGGGGAATGAAGTTCATGATGGTCGGGCAGGACAGAGCAGGGTAAGGACCAGTGTAACGTATGCGATGGCGCTTGCGCGGACCGGGCGCAAGCACTCAGGGCTCCCAGCGCTCGGGGTTCGCCCAGAAACGGGCGTTGAGCCAGTCCGGTACGGTCTTGTAGGTCGTGAGGTCGTAATCGTAGATGCGCACGTTTTCCGCCGTGTCCGTCCCGGACAGCGTGAAGCCGAGTGCGCGGAAGGTCGCCTCGTCCAGCGCGCAGCCGGGCTGTGCGGCGATCAGCACACGCGGGGCGATATAGAGACGCACCTGGCTGATCAGGTGCTGGGCCTGCTGCGCATCCAGTCCGTTCAGCGCGTCGATGCCGAGCGCCAGTGTGCACGGCTGGCCTGGCGGAGTGTCGGGCGCGCGCACCGGTATGTCGCGCAGCACGTCGCGGGCCAGTTGCCAGGCGGCCGCATCGAGTGCGCACACGCTGTCCGGCCGGATCTCCAGCAGACGGGCCTGCAGATGATCGCGCCAGTTCACGCCTTGCGCGGCACGCGCACCAGGCGGGTGCCTGCAATCCGGTCGTGCAGGAACTGCCGGTCGCGGTCGAACAGGGCCCACCAGAAGCCGACGCCCGCCAGCAGCAGGCCGATCAAAGCGACGACGAAGCGCAGCGCGGACTGTCTGAAGGTGGGGCGGCCGCCGTTCTGGTCGACCAGCCGGATACGCCAGGTCTTCATCGCCAGGGTTTGCCCGCTGCGCATCCAGAACGCGCTGAAGTAGGCGAACAGCACGACCGTCAGATACAGCTGGAAGGCAAAATGCCGCCAGCCGCTCTCGGCATTGCCGACCAGGTAGAGAAAGGGGAGCGAGGCGACGAACAGGACTGCGGTCACCAGCAGCAGCTCGTAGATCATCGCGGCGATGCGCGCCAGAAAAGTGGCAGGGATGGGGGCTATTGCGTTGTCTTGCATGGAGGCTCTATATTGCAACTTAGGTGCGACACTTTGCCACAGCGCACCGCATACAAATCAAAATCAAGGAGGGGGCTCGATGAAGATCGTAAAGCAACTCATGGCAATTCCCGGCGTTATCGCTGCCGGCGAATATGCATACCGTGGCGACCGCTTCTCGTACGAAGGCGCCCTCACCGACGAATTCGCGCGCATGGCGTCCATCCTGTGCCGTGCCAATACCCTGTCGGTCAACATGCAATCCGAAATCTTCGACTCCTTTGCCGAAAACTGCGGCTGTCGTCCGGTGCAGGGCTGGATCGTGCGGGGGGACAAGGTGACGGTGTGCGCGGTCGGCAACTATTTTTCCTTCATCGAAAACCGTGACGAGTTGCTGAACGACGTCATGACCATCATGCGCGCCAAGGTCGGCGACGTGCAGGACGACCTGCTGGTCAACCTGTATGCCAGACTGGGAGGCAATACCAAAGAAGCGTTGTACTGAAGCCTGACATCAAAATACAGAAGGGGGATAGAAATGGATCTGCAAAAAATGATGGATTTGCCGGGCGCGCTCGCGGCGTTTACGTACAGCGACAAGGGAGACCTGCAATCGCACATGCTGCGCGAAGGCACCGAGTTGACCCCGCAGGTACTGGATCTGCTGACGCGCTCGTGCGTCGCCAACCTGGCGATCGCCGGGATGGAGGCGCGCGGCTGGGAAGCGCTCACCGGGCAGGGCGGGTTTCAGCCGCTCAAGGGCTTCTCTGTGGTGGGACTGGAATGGTCGGTGGTGGTGAACGGCAACTGCGGGGTGGTGGTCAGGAATCGCGACGCCGACTACGAAGCCACGTTCAATGCCTTGCAGGCTGCCTGAGGAGCGCGCGTATGTCGCTGAAAAAAATTCTGGTGCTCGACGGCGTGACGGCCGTGTGCCGCTTTCGTGACGACGGTGTGCTCATGGAGGCCGAAGGCATGCTGTCGCAGGAATTGATGGAGCGCCTGGCGAAGTTTTCCCAGTGGTATCGCCGCATGGTGTCGGGCAATACCGACCTGTTGTCCCTGTTCACGCAGATGCGCGGCTGGTCCCCGTCGCAGGGCTGGGTCGTGCAGGGCGCCGCGATGACGGTATGCAGTTCGGGCAACATGGTCTGCCTGTTCGAGAATGCGCAGGGCTCGCTGAACGAGGTCATGCAGGCGTTGCGCGACGCGGCGCACGAATAGGCGCGCTCGCAGTCTGGCATGCCGCTGCGTCCAGCCCGCAGCGGGCATGCTGCAAACGCTCAACCCCTCCGTGCGCGGAGGGGTTTTTCGTTGTGGCAGGGGCGTTTTTGCTGCCGCCGGAGCGGGGAAAAGGGCTGGAAAACC
>DATCTE010000360.1:0-3465 GCA_036568085.1 Thiobacillus sp. | reverse complement strand
AAGCCCATCCTCGACCGCGTCATCCGCCCCGACACGCCGCTGGAACAGGCTGCGCGCTGCGCCCTGGTGTCGATCAACTCGACCATCCGCTCCAACCTCACCGTCGGCCCGCCGGTCGAACTGCTGATCTACAACGCCGACGCCCTCGACGGCGGCCGCCGCCTGCTGCTCACCGAAGACCATCCCTACTACCGTGCGCTGGGCGACGCCTGGAACGAAGGCCTGCGCCAGGCCCTGAACAACCTGCCTGCATTCGAATGGGAGAACCAGCCGCAGCCGCTGCAGGTGGTGGCGAGCAACAGCGGCGGACAGATGCAGGGGTAGGGTGAGTTGTGGTGAGTGGTTAAGCTTTTTCCACTCGCCACTTACTACTCACCACTCACCCTTCCTGGCTCATCCCTTGCTTGTAACAGACAGCCCCCATCCTGTCTGTTGCCATGAGCATCCACGTCGCGCTTCGCCATACCACCGTCTACCGGTTCGACCGCCGCGTGACCCTGAGCCCGCACGTGATCCGGCTGCGCCCGGCGCCGCATTCGCGCACCCCCATCCTCGCCTACACGATGAAGGTCACGCCGGAGAAGCACTTCATCAACTGGCAGCAGGACCCGTTCGGCAATTATCTGGCGCGGCTGGTGTTCCCGGAAGCCACGCGCGCGTTCTCGGTGGACGTCGAGGTGATCGCCGACCTGACGGTGATCAACCCCTTCGATTACTTCATCGAGGAGAGCGCCGAGCACTGGCCGTTCGACTACAACGCGGCGCTGAAACGCGAGCTCGCGCCCTACCTCGAAACCGAGCCTGCGGGCGTGCGGCTCACTGCATGGCTGGCCGCGGTGCCGCGCGAACGCGTGCACAGTAACGATTTCCTTGTCTCGCTCAATCAGCGCCTGCAGCGCGATATCGCCTACACCGTACGCATGGAGCCGGGCATCCAAAGCTGCGAGGAGACGCTGGAGAAGGCGCTCGGCTCCTGCCGCGACTCGGCCTGGCTGCTGGTGCAGATCCTGCGCCACCTGGGGCTGGCGGCCCGCTTCGTGTCGGGCTATCTGGTGCAGCTCACGGCCGACGAGAAATCCCTCGACGGCCCGTCCGGGCCGGAGGCCGACTTCACCGACCTGCACGCCTGGGCCGAGGTATACCTGCCCGGCGCCGGCTGGATCGGCCTCGACCCCACCTCCGGGCTGTTCGCCGGCGAAGGCCACATTCCGCTCGCCTGCACGCCGCAGCCGTCGTCCGCCGCGCCGATCGACGGCCTGACCGACCCGTGCGAGGTCGAGTTCAGCTTTTCCAACACCGTCACCCGCATCCGTGAAGACCCGCGCGTGACCCTGCCCTACTCTGACAGCGACTGGGCGGCGATCCTGGCGCTCGGCCACGCGGTCGATGAAAGGCTCGCGCAACAGGACGTGCGCCTGACCCACGGCGGCGAGCCCACGTTCGTCTCCATCGACGACATGGACGCACCGGAATGGAACACCGACGCACTGGGAACGCACAAGCGCGCGCGCGCCGAGGTGCTGGTGCGGCGGCTGAAGCAGCGCCTGGCGCCCAACGCCCTGCTGCATACCGGACAGGGCAAGTGGTATCCGGGCGAACCGCTGCCGCGCTGGGCGCTGGGGATTTACTGGCGCCGCGACGGCGTCCCGGTATGGAAGAACGATGCGCTGCTGGCCGAATCCGGACGGGATTACGGCCACGGCATCGCCGACGCCGAACGCTTTGCCGCCACCCTGGCGCAGCACCTCGGACTCGCCCCGCGCTATGCGCAGCCCGCTTATGAAGACGCGCTCGCCGCGCTGCAGCAGGAAGCCGAGCTTCCGGTCAATCTCGATCCGGCGCGTGCCGATCTCGACGATCCCGCGCTGCGCGGCGACCTCGCCAACAAGCTGTCGCGCGGCCTCGCTACGCCAACGGGTTATGTGCTGCCGCTGGCCTGGCGCGCGCACCAACAACGCTGGCACAGCGCGCCCTGGGAATTCCGTCGCGACCGCCTCTATCTGGCCCCGGGTGATTCGCCGATGGGGCTGCGCCTGCCGCTGGCCTCGCTGCCCTGGGTGGCCGAGGACGCGCGCGAACCATGGGTGGAGGTCGACCCCTTCGCGGCACAGCTGCCGCTGGCCGATTATCACGGCGAGGTCGCGGCGCGCTACAGCAGCCACATCGACCCGCAGCCGGCCCACCCGCAGGTGCATCCGCAAACGCCCACCGCGAAGGACGCGGTCGAGGTGCCGCATACCGCCCTGTGCGTGGAAGCACGCACAGGCGGCCTGTACGTATTCATGCCGCCCGCCGCCACGCTGGAGCAGTATCTCGACCTGCTGGCCGCGGTTGAAGCCACTGCGGCCCGCTTGAAATTGCCAGTAACGATCGAAGGCTACACCCCGCCCGGCGACAGCCGCATCGAGAAGCTCATGGTCACCCCCGACCCCGGCGTCATCGAGGTCAACATCCATCCGGCACACAGCTGGCAGCAACTGGTGGACACCACCACGATGATCTACGAGGAGGCGCGGCTGTCGCGGCTGGCCGCCGAGAAGTTCATGCTCGACGGCCGCCACGCCGGCACCGGCGGCGGCAACCATGTGACGCTCGGCGGTGCGACGCCCGCCGACAGCCCCTTCCTGCGCCGCCCCGACCTGCTCGCCAGCCTGATCACCTACTGGCAGCACCACCCATCGCTGTCGTATCTGTTTTCGGGCCTCTTCATCGGCCCCACCAGCCAGGCGCCGCGCGTCGACGAAGGACGCCCGGAACGGCTGTACGAACTCGAAATCGCCTTCCAGCAAATGCCCGCCGGCGAGACGCCGCAGCCCTGGCTGGTGGATCGATTATTGAGAAACCTGCTCACCGACCTCACCGGCAACACCCATCGTTCGGAGTTCTGCATCGACAAGCTGTACTCGCCCGACTCGGCCTCGGGGCGGCTGGGGCTGCTCGAGTTCCGCGGCTTCGAAATGCCGCCGCACGCACGCATGAGCCTGGCGCAGATGCTGCTGCTGCGCGCGCTTGTCGCGCGCTTCTGGGATCAGCCGTACAAGAAGCCGCTGGTGCGCTGGGGCACGCTGCTGCACGACCGCCACATGCTGCCGCACTACCTATGGGCCGATCTGAAGGACGTGATCGACGACCTGAACGCGGCCGGCTTTCCGTTCCAGCTCGACTGGTACCAGCCCTTCCTGGAATTCCGCTTCCCGCGCTACGGCACGCTGCAGCTCAACGACATCCGGATCGAACTGCGCACCGCGATCGAACCTTGGCACGTGCTCGGCGAGGAATCGACCAGCCTGGGCACCGCGCGCTACGTCGATTCCTCGGTCGAGCGTCTGCAGGTGAAAGCGAGCGGGCTCACCGACAGCCGCTACGTGCTCGCCTGCAACGGACGCCGCGTGCCGCTCGCCGCCACCGGCGTCCAGGGCGAATACGTGGCCGGCGTGCGCTACCGCGCCTGGCAACCGCCGTCGG
>DATCTE010000359.1:0-5485 GCA_036568085.1 Thiobacillus sp. | reverse complement strand
CACCCCGGTCGCCGCCCGCCTCGACGACGCCGCCAGCGAGCCGCTCTCCGAGGTGCAGGACAACCTGGCCGAACGCCTGCGCGTCGGCGACTGGCTGCAGTTCAAATCGCTCGACGCCCCGCTCAACCTGATCTGGATCGGCGACCAGCCGCCGGTGTACGTGTTCGCCAATTACCGCGGCATCAAGAAACTCGACCTCAAGCGCCAGGACCTGCTGCAGTCGCTGGAAGACGGCGCAGCGCAGTGGACCGAAGATCTGGAACTGCCGCTGATGGATCGCTCCTACAGCGCGATGATCCAGAAGATGCAACGCGACCTCGTGTGGCAGGCCTCGCACGATCCTGCCACCGGGCTGCCCAACCGCAAGAGTTTCTTCCGCGCCATCCGCCGCAACTGGCTGCGCAGCCAGGCGGTGGACGGCGGTTACGCCATCGGCGTGATCCAGTTCGACATCAGCAATCCCGCAGGCGAAACAGCCGGGGTCGAAATCCGCACCCCCATCCTGCGCGATTACGCGCAGATCATCCCCACGCTGCTGCCGCCCAATGCACTGCTCGCACGGGCGGGCGAATCCGGCATTGCGTTCTGGATCGAGGCAGCCGGCCAGGCCTCGGCGCAGGCGCAGGCCGAGGCCCTGTTGCACGCAGTGACCGCCCAGGCCCAGGAAATAAACGGCACCCGCTACCGCGTGCAAGCCGCGGCCGGCCTGGCCTGGACCCGCGACAGCATCAGCCCCGAAGCCTATTACGACAACGCCAACGCCGCCTGCGCACGCGCGCGCGAATCCGGCGTGTCCGTCCTGCCCTACAACAGCGAAGCCGAGGACAGCGGCATGCTGGCGCTGGCGGAATGGGCGCACGAACTGACCGCCATCCTCGCCAACAACCAGCTCAGCCTCAATTGCCAGCCGGTGGCCGCCGCTGCCGACGCCGCACGCACCCCGCTGTATTACGAAGTGCTGTTGCACCCCATCGCAGAGGGCGAACGCAGCATCGCCACGCGCGACCTCATTGCCGTGGCCGAACGCCTGCAGCGCATCACCGAAATCGACCGCTGGGTGGTGCGTCACGTCCTGCAATGGATGCGCGCGCACACCGACACGCTCGCACGGATCGGCGGCCTGTCGATCAACCTGTCCGGACAGTCGGTCACCAACCCGCTGTTCCTGAAATATCTGCTGGCCGAACTGGCGCGCGGCGACCTCCCCGGCGACAAGCTGATATTCGAGATCAGCGAAGCCGATGCCGTCGAAGGCCACGCCCAGACCCAGCTGTTCATGCGCCAGCTGCAGCGCCACGGCTGCCGCTTCACGCTCGACGAGTTTGGCGCCGGCACCAGCTCCTATACCAGCCTGAAGAGCATGAAGCTGGATTACCTGAAGCTCGACCGCACCCTGGTGCGTGAAATCGGCACCAGCATGATCGACGAGGCACTGGTGCGCTCGATTCTGGAAACGGGCAGCTTCCTCGGGATCAAGACGGTGGCGGGGTTTGTGGAGGATGCGGAGGCGCTGGCGAAGCTGGCGGAGATGGGGGTGGATTGCGTGCAGGGGTATTTGATTGGGGAGCCGAGGCCGCTGGAGAGTCTGGCGTAACGCCACTCCTCAGCTCCGTTCGCGCTGAGCGGTGAGCGTATCTGCAATCGAAGCGCGTTGGCCCCCGCACCGTTCGCCCTGAGCCTGTCGAAGCGCTGTGGGCAGTAGCGGGTTCTACGCAAGACTGCTGACCGTTGGCCGGGGGTAGCCCGGCAGCTAGTTCCTTTTCTTGTCTCGCCAAGAAAAGGAACCAAAAGAAGGCGACCCCGACATCCCCGAATTCCCGAAAATCGAGCCTGCCGGACGGGCGGCGAAGAACTCGCCCCGCCTTGCTGTTTTTGATTTGGTTTTTTGTGGGCGGGGCTCAGACACCTTCGCCGCTGATCCGCCCGGCAGGCTCGATTTTCGGCGGGGCTGTGAGGGGGAGAAAGTCAAACCAGGCTGGTGATGACTGGACTGTTTGAGTTCCAGCTTGCCCTCACAAATCTACTCGCGAAACTCCTCAAGCGTAAGACGAAAATATTCGTACATGAGCTCAAGAGACTGCTTCGCATCCTCTTCCAGGATTATTGCGGGATGCACTCCCCTAGCCAGGAAACGATATCCAAAACTATTGGGGTCATCCGATGGCTTTCGATGAGAAAACGCGTTTCGGATTCGACTGAAATTTCCAGTTCGAGAGAGAAGATCATTTGGGAAGAGTTGACTCTTCGCCGCTGCTTCTAAGGCTGCGGAAAAAGCTCTTGGCTTCTCAAGCCCGTTGTCATCCAGTTCGTCAATTACGGTGTGTTCGATAAAGGCCATCGCCAGCACTACCGTTGCGATGTAGTGTCCCCCAATGAAGCACTCTCGCGCTTCATTGAGGATTGTCATTGTATCGAGAGGCCCAATTACGGCGCCTGTTTGTGGACGCAGCGCTGATACCCAAAGAATGCGCTCGGCACGTCCCTGCCTTCGGTGCTCGTCACTTTCAGCGAGAGCCCGTACAAGGTTGGCATTTAATTCCGGCGGTTTTTCTTGTTCAGCCACGCGTATGCCACTTGTTTTGTCTTCTCTTACGCCGTCCCACCCACTGTCAAGCCATCAATCCGCAGCGTCGGCTGCCCCACGCCGACCGGCACGCTCTGGCCCTCCTTACCGCAGGTGCCGACGCCCGAATCCATTTCCATGTCGTTGCCGATCATGGAGACGCGGGTCAGCACTTCGGGGCCGTTGCCGATCAGGGTCGCGCCTTTCACCGGGTAGGTGATCTTGCCGTCTTCGATCATGTAGGCCTCGGCGGCGGAGAAGACGAACTTGCCGCTGGTGATGTCGACCTGGCCGCCGCCAAAGTTGACGGCGTAGAGGCCGTTCTTCACCGAGGCGATGATTTCGTGGGGGTTCTTGTCGCCGCCGAGCATGAGGGTGTTGGTCATGCGCGGCATGGTGAGGTGCGCGTACGACTCGCGTCGGGCGTTGCCGGTGATCGGCATGCCCATCAGGCGGGCGTTCATCATGTCCTGCATGTAGCCGGTGAGGATGCCGTCCTCGATCAGCACGGTGCGCTGGGTGGGGTTGCCCTCGTCGTCGACGTTCAAGGAACCGCGGCGCAGCGGGATCGTGCCGTCGTCGACGACGGTGACGCCGGGCGCGGCGACGCGTTCGCCGATGCGGCCGGAGAAGGCCGAGCTGCCCTTGCGGTTGAAGTCGCCTTCGAGGCCATGGCCGATCGCTTCGTGCAGCAGGATGCCGGGCCAGCCGGAACCGAGCACGACGGTCATCGTGCCCGCGGGCGCGGGCCGCGCGTCGAGGTTGACCATGGCCTGGTGCACGGCTTGGCGCGCGTATTTTTCCAGGATGTCGTCGGTGAAGTAGCTGTAGTCGAAGCGGCCGCCGCCGCCGCCAGAGCCCTGTTCGCGGCGGCCGTCCTGCTCGGCGATGACCTGCAGCGACAGGCGCACCAGCGGGCGCACGTCGGCGGCGAGGTGGCCGTCGGAACGGGCGACGAAGATCACCTCGTATTCGGAGGCGAGGCTCGCCATCACCTGGATCACGCGCGGGTCCATCGCGCGTGCCTTCTTCTCCAGGCGCTCCAGCAGCGTCACCTTGGCTGCATCGTCCAGGCTCACCAGCGGGTCGACTGCGTTGTACAGCAGGCGGCCCTCGCTGCGTTTTGCCACGGCGGTCTGGCGCTGCTGGCCGGCACGCGCGATGGCACGGGTGGCGTCGGCCGCCGCGCCGAGCGCGTCGAGGCTGATGTCGTCGGAGTACGCGAACGCGGTCTTCTCGCCCGAGATCGCGCGCACGCCGACGCCCTGGTCGATGTTGAAGCTGCCGGACTTGACCTGGCCTTCTTCCAGGCTCCAGCCTTCTGAACGCGAATACTGGAAATACAGGTCGGCGTAGTCGACGTCGTGCGTCAGCAGCCGGCCGAACACCGGCGCGAGTTTGTCGGCGTCGAGTCCATTGGGCGTCAGCAGCGTGGCCTCGGCGGAACGGAACAGCTGCTCGGCGGTTTGAATCGGAACGAAGGCATCGGTTGGGTTCATGGTGGTGTCCTGAATTATTTGCCGGGCTCACGCTTGGCCACGACGCGGCGCTCGACCACGTCGACCTGGATCTGCTGGCACTGGATGAAGCGGTGCTGCAGCGCGGGCAGGCTCTTCCTGAGGCTGGCCTGGTAGGCCGGGTTGATGTTGGCGATGACGACGCCGGAGCCGCGCGGCAGACGGTCGAGCACCACGCCCCAGGGGTCGACGATCATGCTGTCGCCGTGGGTTTCGCGGCCCGACAGATGGTAGCCGCCCTGCGCCGGGGCGACCACGTAGGCGAGGTTCTCGATCGCGCGCGCGCGGATCAGGGTTTCGAAATGCGCGCGTCCGGTGGTGGCGGTGAATGCCGACGGCACCACGATGATGTCGACGCCGGGCATGGCGCGATACAACTCGGGGAAGCGCAGGTCATAGCAGATCGACAGGCCGATGCGGCCGAACGGGCTGTTGACGACGACGACCCTGTCGCCCGGCTCGATCAGTTTGGCTTCCTGGTAGCGTTCGTTGCCGAGGTCGAGGCCGAACAGGTGGATCTTGTCGTAGCGCGCCACCTGCTTGCCGCGTTCGTCGTAAACCAGGCAGCTGTTGCGCACCTTGTTCGCCGCGCCGGCTTCCAGCGGCACCGAGCCGCCGACCAGCCAGATGTGGTGCTTCTTCGCCATGCGTGCGAGGAAGGACTGGATCGGACCGTGGCCCTCGGCTTCGCGCACCTTCACCACGTCGGCATCCTTCAAGCCCATGATGCAGAAAAACTCCGGCAGCACGATCAGCCGCGCGCCCGCCTCGACCGCCAGTTCGATCAGGCGTTCGGTCTCGGCCAGGTTGGCCGAGACGTTGGGACCCGATGCCATCTGGATGGCCGCCACACGCACGGTGCCCGCCTGCGGGGCCGATTTTTTGACTTGCGCGCCTTTGGAGCGGGCAACGGTGGTTTTAGCGGGTTTTTTTGTCGTCATGGTCGTGTTCCACAATCAGGGTTCGGACCCTGGATTTTCAGGTTTGGCCTTCGCCTTGGACAGTCGCTGGACATCGGGGGCCTGCCACGCGCCGGTCACCATGTATTCCTGGCTGATGACTTCCTCGATCGGGTCGCGCAACAGCTTTTGCGCGGCCAGGGCGCCCACCCCGGCCAGCGGCCCGCCGAGCAGGGCACCGGCCACCGCCACGCCTTCGGACAGTTTCGGGATCACTTTCACCCGCAGCTGCACGGTTTCCTGATTGAGGTCGGCCAGTCCGGACATGTTGACCTTGGCTGCCGGCCCGCGCATCTTGAAATCGTCGCTGTAGACCACGCCGCGCGCAATGCGCAGCGTGGCACCGATATCATCGAAGGCATAGCCTTCATTGAAGATATCACGGAAATCGAAGTTCAACCGGCGCGGCAGCGATTGCAGGCTCAGCACGCCGAGCAGCTTGGCTG
>DATCTE010000358.1:0-3753 GCA_036568085.1 Thiobacillus sp. | reverse complement strand
GAGCCCACCATGAATGTGAAGCACATCAGAAGCACCCTGAAGACCCTGTTCACCCGGCTGGTGATCCCCGCCGCCGCAGCCATGTCCATTTCGGCCCATGCCGCCCAACCGCTCAAGATCGGTTACAGCGACTGGCCGGGCTGGGTCGCCTGGCAGGTGGCGATCGACAAGGGCTGGTTCAAGGAAGCCGGGGTCCCGGTCGATTTCGAGTGGTTCGACTATTCGGCCTCCATGGACGCCTTCTCGGCCGGCAAGATCGATGGGGTGCTGATGACCAACGGCGATGCTCTAGTCACCGGCGCCGCCGGCGGCAAGAGCGTCATGATCATGCTGACCGACTACTCCAACGGCAACGACATGATCGTCGCCAAGCCCGGCATCAAGTCGCTGAAGGAGCTCAAGGGCAAGAAGGTCGCCGTCGAAGAGGGCCTGGTCGAGCACCTGCTGCTGCTCGACGGCCTCAAGAAGGCCGGCATGAAGGAGTCCGACGTCACCCTGGTCAACGCCAAGACCAACGAGATGCCGCAGGTCCTTGCCTCCGGCGACGTCGCCGCAATCGGCGCCTGGCAGCCGATCGCCGGCCAGGCCATGAAGGCGGTGCCCGGCTCGCGTCCGGTCTATACCTCGGCCAACGAACCCGGCCTGATCTACGACGTGCTCGCGGTCAATCCGGCCAGCGCCAAGCAGCACAAGGCCGAGTGGCTGAAGGTGGTCAAGGTGTGGGATCGCGTCGTGAAGTACATCAACGATCCCAAGACCCAGCCCGACGCCGTCAAGATCATGGCCGCCCGGGTTGGCGTCACGCCGCAGGTCTACCTCCCCCTGCTCAAGGGCACCAAGCTGCTGAGCCTGGCCGACGGCAGGAAGGTCTACGTCAAGGCTGCCGGCTTCGGCTCGCTCTATGGTTCGTCCAAGGTGGCCGACGACTTCAACGTCGCCAACGGGGTCTACAAGGCGCACCAGGATGTCGACAGCTATATCGACCCGTCCTTCACCAACGCCAAGTGATCCTTTGAGCCACCCAGCCTGACGACGGAGCGGAGATGAACATGATTGCCAGATGGTTCGGAGGCAGCGCGGATGTGGATGCCCGCAGGCGTGCGCTGCTCGGAATCGGCTCGTTTCTGCTGCCGTTGCTGGCCTGGTGCCTCATCAGCTATGCCCCGTTCATCTGGCATCCCAAGGTGCTCGTCACCGATCCGGGCGGCGTGGATTACTTCCAGGTCGACATGCTGGTGGACAAGGCCATGTTCAGGGAAGAGGTCGCCAACATGCAGCAGGCGCACCTCGCCCTGCCTCAGGGCCGGCCCTCAAACCCGATTTATCTGCCGGCGCCCGACGACGTGGCGAAGGCCTTCTACAACGGTTTCGTCAATCCGCCCAAGAGCACCGACGTGCCTTCGATGCCGGCCAGCCTGTGGCACAGCATCCAGATCATCTTCTGGGGCTTCCTGATCTCGTCGCTCATCGGCGTGCCGCTTGGCATCCTGTCCGGCACCTACGCCACCCTGGGCCGCCTGAACGAACCCTTCATCGAATTCTTCCGCTCCCTGCCGGCGCCGGCCTTCGGCGCGCTGGCGGTGGCCATCCTGGGCATCTACAACGGTCCCAAGATCGCGATCATCGTCATCGGCACCCTGTTCCAGCAGGTGCTGATCATCGCCAACACCACCCGCAAGCTGGAAACCACCCTGATCGAGGCCGCCCGCACCCTGGGCAGCAGGAACCTGAAGCTGCTGACCAAGGTGGTGGTGCCGGGCATCCTGCCCGACCTCTACCGCGACCAGCGCATCCTGCTCGGCTGGGCCTGGACCTACCTGATCGTGGCCGAGCTGATCGGCACCAGCTCGGGCATCACCTGGTTCATCACCCAGCAGGCCCGCTACCAGCATTTCGACAACGTCTACGCCGCCATCATGACCATCGGCCTCATCGGATTCGGCAGCGACCTGATCCTGGCCCGGCTCGGCCGGCGGCTGTTCCCCTGGGACCGCACCCAGGATCGGCAATGAGGACATGCGCATGAACCGAGTGGAACCCATACTGCCCAGCTATCTCGACCAGTCCGACGAAGTCCGGGCGCGCTTCGAGCGCATCCGGAGCCGCGAAACCATTCTGGAAGTACGCAATCTCGGCAAGCGCTACCGTTCGCCCCAGGGCGAGGTCGAGGCCCTGCGTGGCATCGACTTCAGCGTCCGCCGGCGCGAGTTCGTCTGCGTCATCGGCCCCTCCGGCTGCGGCAAGTCGACCCTGATCCGCATCCTGGCTGGGCTCGACAAGCACACCTCGGGCGAAGCCCTGCTCGACGGCAAGCCGATCACCGGACCGGGCCAGGACCGCGGCATGGTGTTCCAGGGCTACTCGCTGTTCCCCTGGCTGACGGTCAAGAAGAACGTGATGTTCGGCCCCCATATGAAGGGACACGGCAACGACCAGGCCGAGCGCGATGCCCAGCTCTGGCTGGAACTGGTCGGCCTGGAAAAGTTCGCCGACGCCTATCCGCACCAGCTTTCCGGCGGCATGCGCCAGCGCGTCGCGATCGCCCGCGCCCTGGTCAACCAGCCGCGCATCCTGCTGATGGACGAGCCGTTCGGCGCGCTCGACGCCCAGACCCGCGCCAAGATGCAGTCGCACCTGATCGACATCTGGAAGAACATCGACGTCACCGTGCTGTTCATCACCCACGATCTCGACGAGGCGATCTACCTGGCCGACCGCATCCTGGTGCTGAAGGCGCATCCGGGCGAGGTGCAGGAAGTGATCGAGGTGCCGGTGCCGCGGCCGCGCACGCCCGGCCAGTTCAACTCGCCCGAATTCCGTGCCACCAAGGCCCGGCTGGAGGAACTCATCCACCCGGCGCCGGAACCGCTGCCGGAAGACGAACAGGCCGTGAAGCCGCACATGATCCGCTTCACCGACGTGCACGATAATGTTGAGTAAGGACTGAACATGCGCTGGTCCGATCTCACCTGGTCCGAACTCCCCGACGTGCTGGCCCGCTGCGGCCACGCCGCCATCCTGCCGGTCGGCGCGACCGAGCAGCACGGCCCGCATCTCGGCTGCGGCGTCGATTTCGTGATCGCAGAAAAACTCTGCGCCGCTGTCGCCGCGCAGACCGGCGTGCCGATGCTGCCGACGCTGCCCTATGGCTGCTCGCTCGGCCACAGCCGGCGCTGGCCCGGCACGATCGCGCTGCAGCCCGTCACCCTGATCCAGATCGTCAAGGAAATCGGCGACTGGGCGTATCACGGCGGCGTGCGCCGTCTGTTTATCGTCAACGCCCATGTCACCAATGCAGCGCCGCTGCGCTGCGCCCTGGAGATGCTGCGCGCCGAGCACGACGACCTGATGGTGGCGGTGATCAATACCGCGACCCTCAGCGAACGGGTGCGCGCGTTCCATTCGGCCGACGCCGCCGACTGGCACGCCAACGACGCCGAGACCTCGATCATGCTGGCCATCGCCCACGAGGGCGTACGCCCGGACAAGCTGCGCGAGGCCGACGACCCCGACCGCACCTGCGGCTGCATCTTCGCCCACCCGGTCAACCGCACCAGCCAGAACGGCGTCACCGGCTCGCCCAGCCTCGCCAGCGAGGAAAAAGGCCGGCGCTGGTTCGACTGGCTGGTGGCCGACCTCGCCGCGCTGGTTCGCACGGGCAGCGTCGAGACGCCGCCGCTCGATCAATCCTATTTCGGGGACGCCGTCCCTGCTTCCACCACCCGATAGACTAAGGACGCATCATGAATACGC
>DATCTE010000357.1:0-7150 GCA_036568085.1 Thiobacillus sp. | reverse complement strand
GCCAGCCCGAGGTGGCGCGACGCCAGGTTGCCGAGCTCGTGCGACTGGTGCGCTTCCAGCACGTAGGACTGCAGCAGCGTGTCGTCGACGACGCCGCCGAGCGCGATGCCGACGTTGGCAAACACGTGGCGGTCGTACTTGAGGTGCTGGCCGACGATTTTGGGTTGCGGGTTCTCCAGCAGCGGCTTCAGTTTTGCCAGCACGCGGGTGCGATCCAGTTGCGCGGGCGCGCCGGCATAGTGATGCGCCAGCGGCAGGTAGGCCGCTTCGCCTGCCTGGAGGGCAAACGACATGCCGACCAGCTCGGCCTGCATGGCATCGAGACTGGTGGTCTCGGTGTCGAGCGCGTATGCCGTCGCTGCGTTCAGTTTGGTGATCCAGGCGTCGAGCTGGGCCTCGGTGAGAATGGTTTCGTAGTGGACGCGATGATCGCCGCTTTCGTCCTGTTCGGGCGCATCGGGCTGGGCGGTCGCGGCCGCATCGAGCTCGCGCAGCCAGGTGCGGAATTCATAGCGCTCGAACAGCGTGCGCAGCGCATCGGTGTCGCGCGGCTTGAGGACGAGGTCGTCGAAATCGAAGGGCAGCGCCACGTCGGTCTTGATGGTGATCAGCACCCGCGCCTGCGGCAGCCAGTCGAGGGCCGCGCGCAGGTTGTCGCCGACCACGCCCTTGATCTCGACAGAGTGCGCCATCAGGTTGTCGAGCGTGCCATATTCGGCCAGCCATTTCACTGCGGTTTTCGGCCCGCATTTGGCCACGCCCGGGACGTTGTCGACCGTATCGCCGATCAGCGTGAGGTAGTCGATGATGCGCTCGGGCGGCACGCCGAACTTGGCGGCGACGCCGGTCTCGTCGAGCGTTTCCAGGCTCATGGTGTTGACCAGCGTCACATGGTCGTCGACCAGCTGCGCCATGTCCTTGTCGCCGGTGGAGACGATGCTGCGGATGCCTTTCTGCGTGGCGTGCCGCACCAGCGTGCCGATCACGTCGTCGGCCTCGACGCCGTCGATGACGACGAGCGGCCAGCCTTCGGCGCGGATCGCTTCATGCAGCGGCTCGATCTGGCTGCGCAGGTCGTCCGGCATCGGCGGACGGTGCGCCTTGTAGGCCGGATAGAGATCGTCGCGGAAGGTCTTGCCCTTCGCGTCGAACACGCAGGCGATATAATCGGCTGCGTAGTCCTTCCGCAGCTTGTGCAGCATGGAGAGCACGCCCTTGATCGCATTGGTCGGCTCGCCAGCCGAATTGCGCAGGTCGGGCAGCGCATGAAATGCGCGATACAGGTAGGACGAGCCGTCCACCAATAACAGGATTTTCCTGGGCTGGCTTACATTAGAAGAATCGTTCACGAGGCGCTCGAAAATGCACTTGGATAAATTGCCTGCCACCGCTGACCCGGGGCGCACTGCCGAGATCAATTACTCGGCACGCGAGTCATGGCGGATGCTGGGAATTATGGCAGAGTTCGTCGAGGCGACCGAACGGCTGGCGTCCATCCGCCCGGCCGTGTCGATTTTCGGCAGCGCACGCACGCCGCCCGACCACGCCTATTACATGCTGACCGAAGACATTGCGCGCAAGCTGTCGGATGCCGGGTTCTCGGTCGTGTCCGGAGGCGGCCCCGGCATCATGGAAGCGGCCAACAAGGGCGCGTATTTCGGCAAGTCGCCGAGCGTCGGCCTCAACATCCAGCTGCCGCACGAACAGTCATCCAATGCCTACCAGGACATCAGCCAGACCTTCCAGCACTTCTTCGCGCGCAAGGTCATGTTCGTCAAGTTTGCCGCCGCCTATGTCGTCATGCCCGGCGGCTTCGGCACGCTGGACGAACTGTTCGAGGCGCTGACCCTGGTGCAGACCGGGAAGATCGCCGGCATCCCCATCATCCTGGTCGGCTCGAAATTCTGGGCGGGGCTGGCTGCCTGGGTGAAGGACAGGCTGGTCGCCGAGGGCATGATTTCGCCCGAAGACGTCGACCTGCTGCGCATCATCGACCAGCCGGAAGAGGTGGTCGACGCCATCTTCAGCCATTATGAAAAACGCGGCTTCATGCCCTCGCTGGCCGAACGCGAAATCCAGCTCAATCTGTGAGTGGCCGCTGCATCTCTCATCTAAGCTAATACTATTCGCCTCACTCTGGAGCCTGTTATGCGCTATCCCGTTTTGTTGTTGACCCTGCTGTTGAGCGGCCTTGCCGTTGCAGCCGACCCGTCCGAGCGGCCGCCCGGGCTCACGCCCGTCCCGGATGGCCCCCCAGGGCCCAACGATGCGCCGCCCGTGACGATCAAGCCGAGCAGCCAGGGGGGACGCGTCATTGAATACCGTGCCCACGGCAAGCTCTATATGCTCAAGGTCATTCCCAAGGTCGGCAAGCCGTATTACCTCATTGACCCGCGCGGAGATGGCCGTTTCGAGAGGCAGGAGACCTTGCCTGGCCTGCAGCCGCCGCTGTGGGTGATCAAGGAGTGGTGATCAAGTAGTCCTGAATCTTTGCATGCGCGTCGGTTAAAATCGGCCGCATGAATACTGCTTCCAATCAAGACGTCCCGCGCAAGGTCGCGGCCAGCCAGGGGTTTCAGTGGGTGGTCGCCGGCTTTCGCCTGTATCGCAAGAATCCCCTCTTGTTGTCTGCCGCGTTCGGCCTGCTGTTCGGCGTGGTGATGGCACTCGGCCTCATTCCCCTGGTGGGCGGCTCGCTGTCGGATCTGGCCTCGCCCTTGATGGTGGCCGGGTTCATGGCGGCGTACCGCGCACTTGATGAGGGCCGCGAGCTCGAGCTGCCGCATTTCCTGGCCGGGGTGCGCGGGCCGCTGATCCCGCTGATGACCGTCGGGGCGGTGCAGTTGCTGGGCGCGCTGGTGATCGGTCAGGTCATGCTTGCGATGGGCTTCGATCCGCAGGCGGTGATGGACGCCGCCAAGGGCGGCAAGGCGTCACCGGCCGAGATGCAGGCGATGATGAACCAGGCTCTGCCTGCGGTGCTCGTCGGGATGGCGCTGTTTACCCCGCTGATCATGGCGACCTGGTTTGCGCCGGCGCTGATCCTGTTCGGCGGCGCTCGCCCGCCCACCGCGCTGGGCGTGAGCCTCAAGGCCGTCGCCAAAAACTGGGCGGCGATGCTGACGAACAGTCTCGCGCTCGGCCTGCTGCTGTTCATCGCCGCACTGGTGCCGATGCTGCTCGGCCTGCTGGTCGCGATGCCGGTGCTGTTCGGTTCGCTGTATGCCTCGTATCAGGCGATCTTTGCGGTATGGGCGGACGATTCCGTGCCGGCTCAGGCGGGTGACAACTTGGCGTAAGCCAGCGCCAGCCATTTCGTCCCGGCGTCGCGGAATTTCACCTGCACCCGCGCGTCGGGCCCGCGCCCCTCGAAATCGATGATGATGCCGGTGCCGAACTTGGCGTGGGCGACGCTCTGGCCTACCTTGTAGCCGGTGTCGTTGTCCTGGTTGCGTGGCGCCGGCGTGGCGTAGTGGCCGGCGGGCTGCTGCACGCCCGACGGATAGGCGGATTCCGCACGGCGGTTCAGATGCAGCAGCACCTGCTCCGGCAGCTCATCCAGAAAGCGTGATGGCAGGCCGTAACGGATCTGCCCATGCAGCATGCGCGACTGCGCGTGCGACAGATACAGCCGGCGCCGCGCGCGGGTGATCGCCACATACATCAGCCGGCGCTCCTCTTCCAGCCCGTTCTCTTCATGGGCGCTCTGCTCGTGCGGAAACAGGCTTTCCTCCAGCCCGGTGATGAACACCGTGTGGAATTCCAGTCCCTTGGCGGCATGCACCGTCATCAGCTGCAGCGCGTCGTGGCCGGCGCCGGCCTGGTGTTCGCCGGCTTCCAGCGCAGCGTGGGCCAAAAAGGCATCGAGGGTGTTCTCCTCGGATTCTTCCGCAAACAGCGCAGCCGCGTTGACGAGTTCGTTGAGGTTCTCCAGGCGGTCGGCGCCGTCCTTGTCGGCACGGTAGTAATCCGCCAGGCCGCTGGCTTCGATGACATGGTCGATTACCTCCGCCAGCGGCAGGTCGGTGGCGGCCAGCTTGATCCCTTCGATCAGTTTGGCGAACCCTGCGACCTTGCCGCTGGCGGTGCAGGCGGCCTGCCACAGGCTGCTGCTCGAACGCGCGGCGTTGTCGGCGAGCTGCTCCAGGCTGCGCGCGCCGATGCCGCGGGCGGGGAAGTTGACCACGCGCAGGAATGCGCCGTCGTCCTCGGGATTGGTCAGCAGGCGCAGATAGGCCAGCGCGTGCTTGATTTCCTGGCGCTCGAAAAAGCGCAGGCCGCCGTATACGCGATACGGCACATGCGCCGAGAACAGCGAGTGTTCCAACACCCGCGACTGCGCGTTGGAGCGGTACAAGAGCGCCATGTCGGACAGCGCCACGCCTTCGCGGTTGAGCGTCTTCACCTCGTCAACCACGAAGCTCGCCTCGTCCTGGTCGGAGTAGGCCTCGAAGATGCGGATCGGCTCGCCTTCACCTTCCGCCGTCCACAGGTTCTTGCCCAGGCGATGGGCGTTCTGCGCGATCAGAGTATTGGCGGCGGTGAGGATGTGGCCGTGGCTGCGATAGTTCTGCTCCAGCTTGATCACGTTGCCGTGCGCGAACTCGCGCTCGAACTCGGCCATGTTGGCGGTGTTGGCACCGCGGAAGGCGTAGATCGACTGGTCGTCGTCGCCGACCGCGAACAGCGCCGTGTGCGGGCCGGCGAACAGCTTCAGCCAGCGGTACTGCAGCGTGTTGGTGTCCTGGAACTCGTCGACCAGGATGTGCTTGAAGCGGTCGCGGTAATGCTCGCGCAGCGGCTCGTTGCGGTACAGCAGTTCGTAGGAGCGCAGCAGCAGTTCGGGAAAATCCGCCACCCCCTCGCGCTGGCATTGCGTGTCGTAGGCCTCGTACAGCTCGGCCATGCGCATCGAGTATTCGTCGAAGGCCTCGGCGTCGCGCGCGCGACGCCCGGCTTCCTTGTGGCCGTTGATGAACCACTGCACCTTCTTCGGTTCGTACTTCTCGGTGTCGACGTTCATCGCCTTCATCAGCCGCTTGATCGCCGACAGCTGGTCCTGCGAATCGAGGATCTGGAACGACTGCGGCAGCCCCGCCTCGCGCCAGTGCGTGCGCAGCAGCCGGTTGGCGAGTCCGTGGAAAGTGCCGACCCACATGCCGCGCGTGTTGATCGGCAGCATCGCCGAGATGCGCGTCATCATCTCCTTCGCCGCCTTGTTGGTGAAGGTCACCGCCAGGATGCCGTGCGGCGACACCTGGCCGGTCTGGATCAGCCATACGATGCGCGTGGTCAGCACCCGCGTCTTGCCCGAGCCGGCCCCGGCCAGAATCAGCGCAGACTCGTGCGGCAGCGTCACGGCGGCGCGCTGTTCAGGGTTGAGGTTTTCCAGCAGGGAGGCAGACATACGGGGGTAAAATCGGGCAGTCAATCGCAGATTATAAAGGCCTGGAGATGGTGAAGATTTTGTTTTTTGGCGACCTCGTCGACACGCTCGGCATGGCTTCCGACGAGATCGCCCTGCCTGCGGATGTGACCGACGTCGAGCGCCTGCTGTTCGTGCTGTCCAAGCGCGGCGAGATGTGGAAGAAGATGCTGCTCGGCAATCCCAAGCTCAACATCACGATCAACAAGCAGTTCGCCGAAAAGTCCTCGCCGGTCAAAGATGGGGACGAGATTGCGCTGGTGGGGTTCGCTGTGGTGTGAGTGACGATCGGCCAAGTGCACACAAGATCGAGGCAAAGGTATCTGAACCTTGGAACGACTCAATCAAGGCACCCGCTGCCCGGATTCGTTTCTTCGGCCGCGCCAGTCGGATTTTTTTACACGACAGCGGAATGCGTAGCGGGATTTGGTCTTTTCCTGAACGCGCGCGCCGATAAACCTTATCGCGATCAGTCATCTAGCGCGCCGCCCCTCCGGCAGGAACGATGCTTGCGTGTGCAGCGGGCTGTGCTGACATTATCACGTGACAGCCGCAAAAAAAGACCCGCCATGAGGCGGGCCAAAGATGCGCGTGAACGCATACGGTGAAGCTTGCCCAAGGCACGGCTCATGTCAGCCATGCCGTTTTGGGTGGCTCGATGCTCGACGAGCCTGGCTGGCAGCTTAATGCGCCATTATTTGTATCGTTGGTGACAGCATGATTTATTTCGCTATGGCACGGCGACGCGCGACGGCAAATCCCACCAGACCCAGCCCCGCCAGCATCATGGCGTAGGTGTCGGCTTCGGGGACCGCCTGGACGTACAGGCCTGATGAACCCATCAGGCTCGATCCTTCCGGCAATACCAGGCTGCTCCCCAGTGATGCCAGGGTGAAGTTCGCCTGGCCGCCGTTCGAGGCATTGCTGCCAAGCGTGGCCGTCAGCTGGAAAGCCTTGCCGTATTCAAAAGTGAATTCGCCCTCGATGTCCTGGGACAGCGTCGACTTGCCCTTGCCATACAGGCTGGAAGACTGGCTGAACAGGGTCTGGCTCTGATCGGCTTCGCTGCACGTATTGTAGTAGTAATAGCAATAGGAGCCGGTTGAGTAGCCGATGTTCAGGCTGTAGCCGGCCGATCCGTTTTTACCCGATGCCAGCGTGCCGTTAAGCTCGGACACGAAGCTTGCCGTACCCAGACCGGTGCCGCCGGAAATCACGAACCAGTCGTTCCAGCTTGACGTCGCACTGGCGGAGCTGTTGCCATAGCCATTGCCGGTCGTAACCGACTGGGTTTCTGCGCGCGTCTTGGCCTGGCCGTTTTCTGCCGAGGCTTCGGCGAGGTAGCCATAGCCTTTGCGATTCAGTTCGAGACCAACCTGTGAGCCGTCCGCAGTGGAGTCGTTCTCACTAAAGCTACCGTAGCTTGAACCCAGGTTGTAGGACAGGCTGCCGCTCACGCTGGACGATGCGGAGGCGGCATTCAGCGTGTTCACGGATGGCAGGGTGATGGGGCTGGGATTGAAAACGACGACGGGGTTGGGATTCAAGATGTAGATCGCGCCATTCGACACAGCATTTCCGCTGCCGAAGGAGATCAGCCCGTCTGCCTGGGCGCTGACGCTGGCCAGGACCATGCCCGCCATGAGAAGGGATTGAGGGACGCCAAACTGTTTTTCTGCATTCACGCGTTTCATGATTTTCCTTGATTGAGGGTGGGACAAGAGG
>DATCTE010000356.1:0-5719 GCA_036568085.1 Thiobacillus sp. | reverse complement strand
AGCACGGTCAGTGCCACGCTCAGGGCAAGAGTGCTCAAGCCCAGCCGGGGCGGCCGCGGCGCTGAGTCTGCCGGGCCGGCGGGGAGACGAACGAGGCTTCCGCCCCAGGCCAGCAGGGCGAGGGCGCTGAACCCCAGGGCGCCTGCCAGCGCGACGGCGTAGGCCCTGAATCCACCGGACTCAGCCATGGCTTCATGCGCGGCGTGCATGTAGTGCAGGCTGGGCCAGCCATGATGGATGGACCAGACAATGTGTGGCGTGACCAGCAGCAGGGCGGTCGCACCGGTGATGGCGGTGCCTTTGAGCAAGGGGATCAGCGGCGGGCGCAGGGTGATCAGCATGGCCAGCCCGATGGCCGCGAACAGCACGAGCGCATAGTATTTGGTGAGCAGGGCAGCCGCGGCGAACACCCCCGCGAGGACGAACCAGCGTGAGCGGCCCCGCTCGAGCGCATGCAGCAGGCTCCACACGAATCCGGCGACAAAGGGCAGCAGGGCTGTATTGGCGTTGTATTTGAAACCGCTGTCGGGGCCGAAATGAGTGACCAGCGTGGTGAGTACCGTGGCAATCAGTACCTTTTCCCAACCGAGGACACGTTTCATCGCCAGCGCCAGCAGTCCCAGTGCGATCGCCAGATTGACCTGGTTGAGCAGGTAATAGGCGTCGTCGCCGACCGGAAACAGCCTGAACCAGGCTGCCGTGATCCAGCCGAACAGCGGGGGATGTTTGTTGGTGCCCCATTGCCACTCCATGCCCCAGGCATAGTTTTCCACCATGTCGGCGCCATCCAGGTAATGGCGGGTCGTGGCGAAAATACCCCACCAGACGAGGCAGAAGGCAAGGATGTACAGCAGCGTGGGGCGCGGGGATAAATAATCCGGACGGGATTTCACAAGCGGGGGCACGCGCCGATCGCGCGTTATCGGGAAGTCGGGGCGCAGTATCCGGATCCCGGATTACGATTGGCTTACAGCGTCGCTTTCAAACCGGAGCTCGAACAGCGCGCCGCCCAACTCGCTTTTGCCCACAGTGACGACCGCGCCATGCTTGCGCGCAACCTCCTGAACGATGGCCAGCCCCAGGCCGCTGCCTTCCGTCGTGCTGCTTTCTGGCGCCCGGTGGAAGCGCTGGAAAATCAGCGGCAGTTCCGCTTCAGGAATGCCCGGGCCGCTGTCGGCCACGGCAAAGACCGGCGGGAAAGCCCGGGCGGACGTGGTGATCGTCCCGCCTTCCGGCGTGAACTTGAGCGCATTTTCCACCAGGTTCTTCATGGCCTCCTTGACCAGTGTGACGTTGCCCCATACCGGGATTGCCTGTTCCGCCCCCTCAAAGCCGAGATCGATCCGCCGGCGTGCCGCGGCGGCGACAAAATCGCCGGTCACGTCCCTTGCCAGTTCGGACAGATCGAACAGGACATGGGTTTTGCCTGCATTCGCTTCCGAGTGCGCCAGTGCCAGCAGTTGGCGTACAAGATGGGTGAGCCGGGAGGTGGCTTTTTGCAGGCGGCTGTAGGTAGGCCGTGCACATGGGCAGGTGGTATCCGAGAGCGCCAGATCGATTTCGGCCGTCAACACGGCAAGCGGTGTCTTGATCTGATGCGCCGCATCGGCCATGAAGCGGCGCTGTTCTTCCTGTACCGCCTTGAATCTCAATAGCAGGTCATTGAGTGCGGTGATAAGGGGCCGCAACTCTCTTGGGGAATTGTCGATCGGGATCGCATCAAGATCCTGGGCTGACCGGTGGGTAATGCGGCGGCGCAGTGCTTCAAGCGGACGAAGCCCCCTGCTGATGCCAAACCAGATCAGTGGAATGGACAGGATGAGAACAAACGCCTGCGGCACGAGCACGCCCCGAAGCAGATGCAGGGTCAGCCGGTCACGCCTGACCGTGGTTTCCGCCACCTGTATCTCGAAACCCGGAAGATCTTCCGGGCCGCCTTTCAATATGGCCCGTCTCAATTTCCTGCCGTCTAGTGAGAGGTTGCTGAATGCCGCGCGTTTGCCGCCGTCGACGCTGGCCCCCATGCGGGCCAATCGGCGATCTCCGGCAAGCAGTGTCCCGCTTGCGTTGTAAATGGCGAAATAGCGCTGGTCTCTGGCGTCCCGGATGAGCAGGCTGAATGTCAGGGAATTCGGATCGATCTTCCCATGACTTTCAAATGTGGCGGAAACCAGTTCTTTCAGATCGTCCGTGATTTCTTCCAATACGAGGTCGCGCTCGGTTTCCGCAAGGTGGTAGGCATTCCGGTAGGTGGTGTAGGCGCTGACAGCCAGCAGGAAAAAAAGCGGGATCAGCAGCCAGCCCAGCAGGGCGCGGGTCAGGGTGGGTTCTTTGCGGCCCGTTTCAGGCGCGTTGGTCATCGGATGACTCGATCAGGTAGCCCAGTCCGCGCACGGTGCGGATGGCAATGCCGGCCGGTTCCAGCTTCCTGCGCAGACGATGGATATAGACCTCGACCGCGTTCGATCCCACGGTCGCATCCCAGCTGGAAATGGCGGAGGTCAGCGCCTGCTTGGAAATGACCTTTCCCGCCTTGTGCAACAGGCTGGACAGGACTTCCCGCTCGCGGCTGGAAAGCTCGACTTCCCGGCCATCCAGAAAAACCTGCCGGGTCACGGTGTCGTAGCGCAGCGTACCCAGGTCAAGGCAGGCCGAAGCCGCCCCGCCGTGATGGCGCCGGACAAGGGCGCGCAGGCGGGCCTGCAATTCCACGAGGGCGAACGGCTTGGACAGGTAGTCGTCCGCGCCGCTGTCCAGACCCGCAACCCTGTCCGCGATGGCCTCGCGCGCCGTCAGGATCATCACGGGCAGGTGGCTCCCGCGCTTGCGCAGGCGCTTGAGTACATCCAGCCCATCCATGCGCGGGAGGCCGAGGTCCAATACCAGGGCATCGTAGGTTTCGCTGGTAAGGGCAAGATCGGCCGCTACCCCGTCGCTGACCCAGTCGACGCTGTAGCCTTCCTGTCTGCATGCACGCAGGAGCAGCTCCGCCAGCGCGGGATCGTCTTCGGTCAACAGGATGCGCATCGATGCGTGTCAGGAATCGTGTAAGGAGATTGAAAGGCAGTCAGGCGCATTCTGCATCAACGCCTACTGGATATGAAACCGGAACCGATGCGCCAGAACAAGCTTCACCCCCGTGAATTTTCCGTAATACCTGCAGTGGAATGGACAGCTTCCCCCTCAAGTCGCGAAACGAACACCACTGATCGAAAGGATTTTGCCGTCAAGCCACGTGACTGGCTCCCAGGTCTTTCGATCGTTATCCCGTGCTTCAATGAGGCAGAGAATCTGAATCGCTTGCTGCCCCGTTTGCAAAGCGTGCTGCACGCACTGGTGGCAGACTGGGAAGTCATCCTGGTGGACGACGGCAGCCGGGACAACACGCAGGAAGTGTTCGCCTTCTGGTCGGCCCAGCCTGGGTTCCAGGCCATCCAGCTGTCGCGCAATTTCGGCAAGGAAGCGGCGCTCACGGCAGGCCTGGAGGCGGCGCGCTGCGAAACCTGCCTGATGATGGACGCTGACCTGCAGCATTCGCCCGAACTGATCCCCGCCATGCTGGCGCAATGGCAGCAGGGCTACGACGTGGTCTACGCCGTGCGCGAGCACCGCCGCGACGAAGGCCCGTTCAAGCGTCTGGGTGCCCGCTGGTTTTACCGGCTGGTGAACGCCGGCGCGCGTTTCCAGGTTCCCCCGGATGCCGGTGACTTTCGCCTCATGGACCGGGCGGTGGTCGACGCCCTGCTCGCCCTGCCGGAACGCAACCGCTTCATGAAGGGCCTGTACGCATGGGTGGGATTCAGAACCGCGGAAATTTCCTATGTGCCGGATGCGCGCGGTAGTGGACGCAGTGCGTTCAACCCGTTTCATTTGTTGCGGCTGTCCTTCGACGGCCTGACAGCGTTCACTACCTGGCCGTTGCGTATCGCCAGCCTCGTGGGTTTCGTGCTGGCACTGCTGGCGTTCGCGTATGGTGGCTATCTGGTTGTCGACTACTTCCTGCGGGGCATCGTCGTGCCCGGGTGGACCACGATCGTGGTAGGCCTGATGTTCTTTTCCGGCATACAGCTCATCGGGCTGGGCGTGCTGGGCGAGTATGTCAGCCGCATCTTCGAGGAGGTCAAGGGACGTCCCTTGTATGTGGTCCGGCACCGCGCCGGACGCGGCTTGCGGGATGCACAGCCGTGATCGCGGGCTGGAACAGAAAGGACGCGGGACTCTTCCTGCTCGCACTGGCCTGGCTTGCGCTGACGCTGGGCGCCAGGCCGCTGGCATTGCCCGATGAGGGGCGCTACGTAAGCGTGGCCTGGGAAATGCTGACCTCGGGCAACTGGCTCTATCCTACCCTGGACGGCCTGCCCTTTTTCCACAAGCCGCCGCTGTTCTACTGGATCACCGCAGCGAGCCTGGGCGTATTCGGCACGCACGAATGGGCGGGCCGGCTTGCACCGCTGTTTGGAGCCGGGGTCGCGGCGTTCACCCTGTACGGTTTCGCGCTGCGGCAAAAGGGCGCGACCGTCGCACGCTGGTCGCTGTTGATCCTGGTGACCCAGCCGTTTTTCTTCGGCGGGGCCCAGTTCGCCAACCTCGACATGCTGGTTGCAGGGCTGATCAGCGCCACCATCGTGCTGGCGGCCGAAGCGGGGCTGAATGCGGAAAGGAACAAGCCCTACAAGGGGCTGCTTGCGGGCGCGTATCTGGGCGCGGCGCTCGGATTTCTGGCAAAAGGCCTGATTGGCCCGGTGCTGCCGGGGCTGGTGCTGCTCGCCTGGCTTGCCTGGAATCGGCGGCTGGCCCTGCTGCGTCAACTTGTCTGGGTGCCTGGCCTGATCGTCTTCGTGGTGGTTGCCGCGCCCTGGGTCGTCGCCATGCAGGCGCGTTTTCCCGACTTCCTGAATTATTTCTTCGTCTACAACCAGTTCCAGCGGTTCGCCGAGAGCGGGTTCAACAATCCCATGCCGTTCTGGTTCTACCCACCGGTCATTCTGCTCCTGATCCTGCCCTGGTCCTGGTGGCTGCCGGTTGCCTGGAAGCGGACCGAACGGGATGCCGAAACGACACCGACGATCCGTTCCCTGATGTGGATCTGGCCGGCCGTGATCGTGGGATTTTTCTCCATCCCGTCCTCCAAGCTGGTGGGCTACGTGCTGCCTGTGCTGTCTCCGCTGGCCTATCTGATTGCCGATGGACTGGTGCGCAAATGGGGCGTCGCCTCGACACCTCGTTTGCTGAAGGGATTCGCGATTGTTGCCGGCGTGGCCTGCCTGTCGGCGATCGCCGCCAACAACGTCTTCAACCATAAGACGAACAAGGGCGTGAGCCGCCTGATTGCCGCGCAACGCCAGGGCAACGAGCCGATCGTGTTCATGTGGGACCAGTTCTTTGATGTGCCGTTCTACCTGGGGCTGCAGGCGCCGGTCCGTATATTCGATGACTGGAGCCCATCCAATACCTCCAAGACGGACAACTGGCGCAAGGCGATGGCCGATGCGGGAACGTTTGACCCGGAACGGGCCAAGCAGTTGTTGGTCGACCATACCCAGCTCGATCGCACCTTGTGCAGCTCGCCGGTGACATGGGTGATCGCGCCGAAGGGGACGGAGGGCACCGACGTCTTCCTGAAGCAGATTCCGCCGTTTGCGACACACGCAGCGACCGTGGTCTGGCGGATTACGCGCAACGAGATGTCGTCTAGGGGCGGATGCCGGCAAATGCCCAG